>JBGAJT010000290.1:0-4409 GCA_044224785.1 Candidatus Nanopelagicales bacterium
AGGATCGCTATCGCGCCTACCACGTGGAGAAGGCGCGCGGTGGAGTCGCGCTCACGATGATCGGCGGCAGCGCTCTTGTCGCCCGGGACAGCTCCCCGGCCTTCGGCAACCTCGAACTGTGGAAGGAGGAAGCCGAGCCCTGGCTGCGCCGGCTCGCCGACGAGGTCGACAGGGCGGAGGCGCTCGCGCGCGAGCGGCTCGCGTCGCCGCGGGCGAAGCGCTCGGTGACACGCGGCAGCAGGTCGGCGGGGAACCCCGGACCGTCGTCGACGACGTCGATCACCGCGGTGCGTCCGTCGGTGCCGAGGTAGGTCGTGACCTCCGTGCCCGCGGGTGTGTGCGCCCGCGCGTTCGCGAGCAGGTTCGCCACGGCCTGGTGCAGGCGCAGCGGGTCGCCGATGACGAGCACCGGCTCGCTGCCGGCGCGCACGGACCACTCGTGGTCGGGACCGGCGGTCGCGGCCTCGGCGACCGCCTCGTCGACGAGGCGGCGCAGGTCGACGCGCTCGTGCGCGATGGGCCGTCCCTCGTCGAGGGAGGCGAGCATCAGCAGGTCGTCGACCAGCATGCCCATGCGCGCCCCCGCGGACTCGATCCGCTCGGCCGCGTGGCGCGCCGCCTCGGGATCGGTGGCGACGCCGCGGCGCATGAGCTCGGCGTAGCCGCGGACCGCCGCGAGCGGGGTGCGCAGCTCGTGCCCGGCGTCGGAGACGAACTGGCGCAGCCGGTCCTCGGTGTCGGCGCGGGTCTGCAGCGAGCTCTCCACGTGGTCGAGCATCTTGTTGACCGCGAGGCCGACCTGGCCGACCTCGGTCGTCGCGACCGGGTCGGGCACGCGCGCGGGGATCGCGACCTCGCCGCTGTCCAGCGGCAGCGCGGCCACCGCCGACGCGGTCTCGGCGACGTCCTGGAGCGGGCGCAACGACCGGCGCACGAACCAGGCGGCGGCGAGGCCCGCGATGATGAGGGCGCCGGCCATGAGGATCGCGGTGACGGCGAGCAGCCGGTCGTTGTCGGCCGCGACGCCGGACAGCGGGGCGACGGCGACGACCGTGACGGGACCGTCGTCGGTCTGCGCCGAGACGGCGACCGCGCGGCTGGCGCCGAGGTCGCTCAGGCTGATGGTGACGGGATCGGCGGTGCGCCCCGTCGGGACACCCGCGAGGACTGCGGCGTCGCGCTCCGAGGCCTGGACCGGTCGCTGGCCGGGCAGGTTGTTGGTGACCGGGTACGCGGCGCCGTTGGCGTCGACGATGTAGACCTGTGCGCCGCCCGTGGTCCACATCTGCAGCGCCTGGCGGTAGGACCCGTTGTCGCGGTCGCTCTCGAGCTGCACCTTGCCGCGCGACAGGCCGCTGTCGACCTGCGCGAACTTGTAGGAGCGCAGCGACAGGAAGATGGCGGTGCCGACGAGTGCGAGCGTGACCGCCATGACGGCGAGCAGGCCGAGGACGAGGCGCCGCCGCAGCGGCATCCCCGTCCAGGCGTGGGAGATGCGGGTGATCACTCGGCGTCGCCGGCCCTCGGCGGACGCATGACGTAGCCGACGCCGCGCACGGTGTGGATCAGCGGCTCGCGGTCGGTGTCGACCTTGCGGCGCAGGTAGCCGACGTACTGCTCGACGATGTTGCTGCGGCCGGCGAAGTCGTAGTGCCACACGCGGTCGAGGATCTGCGCCTTGCTCACCACCGTGCGCGCGTTCTGCATGAGGAAGCGGAGCAGGTCGAACTCGGTCGGCGTCAGCTCGATCGCCTCGCCGTCGCGGACGACCTCGCGGGTGAGCTCGTCGAGCGTGAGGTCGGAGACGCGCAGCACCGCGCCGCGCTCGTCGAGGCGGCCGGTGCGACGGAGCACCGCCTGCAGGCGCGCGAGCAGCTCCTCCAGGCTGAACGGCTTGGCGATGTAGTCGTCGGCACCCGCGCGCAGGCCGGCGATGCGGTCGCGGGTGTCGCCGCGCGCCGTCAGGAACACGGCCGGCAGGTCGGGGTGCTCGGCGCGCAGCCGGCCGAGCAGCTTCACGCCGTCGTCGCCGGGCAGCATCATGTCGAGCACGGCGATGTCGGGCCGCAGCTCGCGCGCGACGCGGATCGCCTCGTCGGCGTCGCCCGCGGTCGCGGTGCGGCAGCCGTCGAAGCGCAGGGCGGTCGACACCAGGTCCGCGAGGTCGGGCTCGTCGTCGACGACGAGGACGCGCACGGGCGGCACTCCCTCTCCGGCACGCAGGTAGCTCTGCGGCAGATCGGTGCCCTCGGTCATCGTCATGCTCCTTCTCCTGTCGACGTGCGGATCCATCGTGTCAGTGGCGGCAGGCGGTATGCACGTGCCGCGGTGCCGGTCATGGGGCGTGCCCGAGCGCGAGCAGCGCGGACTTCAGCGACTGCTCGAAGCCGTAGCTGGTGTACGACGCCCCCGAGACGCCGGCGATCTGCGAGCTCTGCGCCTCGATCGCCTGCTGCACGAGGGTCGGCCACACGCGCTGCGAGATGCGCGCGCTGTGGCCGTCGCCGTCGGGAAGCTGCACCGAGGCGATGTCGGTGATGCGGCCGTCGGTGAGGGTCACGGTCACCTGCACGTTGCCCCAGCGCACGTCGATGGCGTCGCCGGTGGCGCTCTGCGTGCCGCCGACGGAGCCGTTGCCCGTCCCGCTGCCCGGCGTCGTCGTCCCGCTGCCGCCGGGCTTCGCGGCGACGGTGCCCGCGCTCGGGTTGAGCGCGAGGACGGCGGCGACGCCCGCGACGGTGCCCGCGGTGACGGCGATCGCGCGCTTCATCGGTGGCCCCCGGCCCGGTCGGCGCGCTCGAAGGCGTAGGTGTCGGGGGAGTGGAAGGTGAAGGCCTCGTCGTGGACCCGGTGCGGCGGGATGCCGAGCACCGAGCAGGCCTCGCGCACGGCGTCGATCAGCGAGCCCGGGCCGCAGGTGTAGACGTCGGCGCCCTGGATGTCGGGCACGAGGTGCAGCAGCGTGCGCGCGTCGATCGGGTACTCCTGGCGGCGGCCGACGAGGTAGCGCACGCGCAGGTTGGGGCGCGCCGCGGCGATCGCCTCGAGCTCGTGGCGCAGCACGAGCGAGTCGACGTCGGGCGCGCGGAACAGCAGGTCGGTGCGCACGGTGGGCGGCAGGTCGTCGAGCACCGCGCGCAACGGCGTCACGCCGACGCCGCCGGCGACGAGGACGAGCCGGTCGCCGTGGCGCGCCTGCGCGGTGAGCACGCCGTACGGACCCTCGGCGATCACGCGCGTGCCCGGGCGCAGCGAGAACATCGCGCGGCTGTGGTCGCCGAGGTCCTTGACGGTGATGCGCAGGTAGGTGTCGTCGGACCCCGCCGACACCGAGTAGGGGTGCGACTGCCACCACAGCTCGCGGGTGAGGAAGCGCCAGCCGAAGAACTGGCCGCCGTGGACGTCGAGCGCGGACAGTCCGCGGCCGCGGACCCACACGCTGACCGTGTCGGCCGACTCCTGGACGACCGCGTGCACCCGCAGGCCGTGCCGCCACGAGCGCCACAGCGGGCTCGCGACCCGGAACATCAGCAGCGCGCCGAAGGACATGACGTAGAGCCCGATCCAGATCGTGCGCGCCCAGGCGTGCTCGACGAAGGGCTGGCCCAGCGTGACCTGGTGCAGGAACGCCAGCGCGATGGCGAGGTAGAAGTACAGGTGCGTGACCCACCAGGTCTCGTAGCGCATCCGTCGTCGGGCGACGCGCCACGAGAGCAGGCCGGCTCCGAGCATGAGCAGCAGCCCGGCCGCGGCCGGCAGCAGCCACGGGTACGTGCGCAGGAAGGTCCAGGTCTGGTCGAGGTAGGACGTCGCCTCCGCCGCGGCGTACCCGGCGGTGACCAGGACGACGTGCAGCGCGACGAGGACCAGCACGGCCGGACCGAGGCGGCGGTGCCACAGCGCGAGGTGGTCGAGCCCGACGCCGCGCTCGAGCCACGGCACGCGGGCCACGAGGACGACGACGACGAGCGCGCCGTAGGTGCCGAGGAGCGCGCACCAGCGGGCCAGCTCGGTGAGCAGGGCGCCCGGCCCGGACAGGTCGGTGCGGGTGACCAGGGCGATGCCGACGACAAGGCCGAGGCCGAGACCGGCGACCGCGAGCGCCACGAGCGGCGCGCGGTCGGTGAGGCCGGGGGCCGGCGGCCGACCCTGGAGCGCGACCCCGCGCCCCGGGGTCACGGCGCTGGTCATGCTCCGAGCATCGCGGTCGAACCTGTGACGCGGGTGTGAGGCAGACGACCGGCTCCTGTGAGCCGCTCGAACGCCGGGAGCCGCGCCGGCCCGCAGCCCGGACGGTCGGCCCAGAGGGTCGGCCCGGAGGGTCGGCCCGGAGGGTCGGCGGGAGGCGGGGCGGGCGGCGGCTAGGGTCGGCGGGTGATCTCACGCGTCGGGAGCCGGGCCGTGGTCGT
>JBGAJT010000291.1:0-4391 GCA_044224785.1 Candidatus Nanopelagicales bacterium
TGTGCCATTCGTTGCTAAGAGCGCAACATTCCTTCCACTCACGCGCTCGCCCATCCGCACCAGCGTCGGCGCCCCGGGAGTCGGCGGTCCGCCGTACCGTCGGCGCATGACCGAGGAGATGGACGACCCGCGCCCCCGCAGCGAGCTCGAGGAGGGCGAGGCCGCGACCCTGATCGCGTTCCTCGACGCCCAGCGGATGACGCTCGAGTGGAAGGCGTCGCGCCTCGACGACGCGCAGCTCGCGCAGCGCCTGCCGACCTCGGCGCTGTCGCTGGGCGGGATGCTGCGCCACCTGACCCGTGTCGAGGACTACTGGTTCTCCGAGGTCCTCGGCCGGCGCGAGACCTCCCTGCCGCCGTGGGACACCCTCGCCTGGGCGGCCGAGTGGGACGACCACGTCGAGTCCACCGGCGACCAGCTGCGCGCCGAGTGGGACGCCGCGATCCTGCGGTCGCGCTCGGTGGTCGACACGCGCGTCGCCGAGGGTGGGGCGCCGCTCGACGTCCGCTACCCCGCCTGGGACGGCAACGGCAGCGTCACGCTGCGGTGGGTGCTCGTGCACATGGTCGAGGAGTACGCCCGCCACAACGGCCACGCCGACCTGCTGCGCGAGGCGGTCGACGGCGAGACGGGGGAGTAGCCGCCCGGAGTAGGGATCGGCCGCGGCTCGGGAGAGGATGTCGCCATGAGGGGGACCCGCACCGCGCCGTACGCCGTGATCGCCGCAACCGTCCTGGCCGTGGCGACGCTCGCCGCGTGCGGGTCGTCCGGCGGCGGTTCCGGGCCGACCAGCCCCAGCGCCACGTCGGCGTCGCCGATCCCGGCGGGCAAGGGCGACCTGCAGCTCCGTCAGGCGCAGAGTGCCCAGAAGCCCCCGAAGCAGCCCTGCGCGAGCGGTCCTGTCGCGCCGGGCATGCCGACCTACCGCTGCGACCGCGGGGGCACCGGCTACGAGCTCGGCCCGGCGTTCGTCACCGGCGCCATGGTGGCGTCGGCGGTGGCGGAGCAGACCGAGAACGGGCCGCAGGTGACCGTGACGCTCGACGCCGCCGGCACGAAGGCGCTGGCCGAGGCGACCACGAAGATGGCGCCGCTCGGCCCGCCCGAGGGCCTGCTCGGGATCATGTCGGGCGGCTTCCTCTACGGCGCGCCGCTCGTGCAGACCCCCGTGACCAACGGCGTGTTCGTGATCAGCGGGCTGGTGAGCCTGCCCGACGCCGTGTCGCTGGCGTCGCAGATCCGCGGCTGAACCGCGTCGACGCCGCCCCCGGAGCGGGGACGGCGCCGACGGTCGGGGATCAGGCCGGGCAGGTGCAGCCGGGCACCGAGGCGCACTCGCCGCACGCGGGCTCCCACGGCCAGTGCAGCCGCGCGAGCACCACGAGCGAGCCGACGAGCGCGATCGCGGCGTACACGAGGTAGGCGCCGACGTTCGCGAGCATGCCGTAGGCGCCGGCCACCAGGCCGTCGACGACGAGCAGCCACCAGGTGCCGGTGGCCAGGCCCGAGATGTCGGCGCTGCGCCAGGCGGTGAGCGCTGCCGGCGTGACGAACCACAGGATCGAGCAGCCGAGCACCGCGGGGAACAGCCACGGCGCGACCGGGATCAGCAGCGCCGTCGCCGCGAGCAGCGCGGTGTAGACGACCGGCATCCACATGCCCGTGTGGTCGTCCTTGGCCCGGCGTACGACGTGGATCGTCGCGATGATCGCGGGCAGGCCGACGAGCGAGGTCGTGATGACCCAGACGTCCTGCAGCGAGAACCCGTACAGCAGCCAGGCCGTCGTCGACACCAGCGAGTTGGTGACGCTCGCGAGCGAGACGCCCTCCGCCGAACCGGTACGCCGCACCCGGAAGAACTGCGGGAAGCCGAAGGCGAAGGCGAGGCCGGCGGTAGCCAGTCCGGTCACGAGGGTGAGCAGGGTGTGGTCCATGGACGCCTCCTCCGGCATCTCGGTGGCCCGTAGGGCCCGTGTGTCCTGGGCCCGTCCGGGCCCGGGTCGAGGTCGTCAGGAGCGCACGAGAGCCGCCCCACATGCTCGGGCGGCTCGGGATGTCGCATCCTGTTCCGCTACTGACTCGTGAGTCAGTAACGTGTCCATGGTAAGCCATGGTGAAGGGTGCTGCGAACCAGTTGCGGGTGAGGTCCGACACCCCCGCACCCGTTCGGGTGACCCGCCTCAGCGGCGCCTCAGCACCGGCTGTCGGGACGCCTTCCGCGACGCGCCGGGGGCGCCGACTTCCCTCACAGGCGTGGGCGGTGGCAGCGTGTCCTCGAGGGCGTCCATGGCGGCCGTCCGGGACCGGGAGGCTCCGTGAGCACCGACGCGGCGATCGAGTTCGAGCACGAGCACTGCGCGCACAACTACCACCCGCTCCCGGTGGTGATCAGCGAGGCCGAGGGGGCCTGGGTCACCGACGTCGAGGGCCGCCGCTACCTCGACATGCTGTCGGCGTACTCCGCGCTGAACTTCGGTCACCGCCACCCCGAGCTGATCGAGGCGCTCACCGCGCAGCTCGGCCGGGTCACGCTCACCAGCCGGGCGTTCCACAACGACCAGCTCGGCCGGTTCTGCTCCGACCTCGCGCGGCTGGCCCGCCACGAGGCCGTGCTGCCGATGAACTCCGGCGCCGAGGGCGTCGAGACCGCGCTCAAGCTCGCGCGCAAGTGGGGCTACGAGAAGAAGGGCGTGCCGGACGGCACCGCCGAGATCATCGTGTGCGCCGGCAACTTCCACGGCCGTACGACGACGATCGTGAGCTTCTCCGACGACCCCGAGGCCCGCGACCACTACGGCCCCTACACGCCCGGCTTCGTCACGGTGCCCTACGGCGACGTCGACGCGCTCGCGGCCGCGATCACCGACCGCACGGTCGCGTTCCTCGTCGAGCCGATCCAGGGCGAGGCCGGCGTCATCCTGCCGCCCACCGGTTACCTGCAGGCGGTCCGCGAGCTCTGCACCGAGCGCGGCATCCTCATGATCGCCGACGAGATCCAGTCCGGCATGTGTCGCGCCGGCGCCGTCTTCGCGTGCGACCTCGTCGACGTCCAGCCCGACGTCCGCATCCTCGGCAAGGCGCTCGGCGGCGGCCTGCTGCCGGTGTCGGCGGTCACCGCCGACTGGGACGTCCTCGGCGTCATCGCCCCGGGGCAGCACGGCAGCACGTTCGGCGGCAACCCGCTCGCGGCCGCCGTCGGCATCAAGGTCGTCGAGCTCGTGGAGACCAGCGGCCTGGCCGACCGGTCGCGGCGTCTGGGCGAGCACGTCCTCGCGACCCTGCGCGGCGCGAACCTCGCCGGCATCAAGGAGATCCGCGGGTCGGGCCTGTGGTGGGCGGTCGAGCTCGACGGCACCGGCCGCACCGGCCGCGAGGTGAGCCTCGAGCTGCTCGGCCGCGGCATCCTCGCCAAGGACACCCACACCTGGACGATCCGCTTCGCCCCGCCGCTGACGATCTCCGGGGCCGACCTCGACCACGCCCTCACGACGATCGTCGACGTCCTCAGCACCCCGCCCGGCGACACCGCCCCCTGACCCCACCGTCCCGGATGAAGGTGCCCCAGGACGCCCAAGAGGCGGCTGAGCCTCCCCCCTGACGTCGAAGGCGTCCGCCCGCGCTGTGATGCGCGTCCGGTCTCCGGGCACGGCAGTCCCTCGGGCTGGCACCGTCGTACGTCTCTGGGACGTCGACTCAGGTCCGGTCTTGCGGCGCTCCGCGGACGCGTCCGGTCAGTTCCGGTCCGTGTGGTCGGCGATGGCGTCGAGGAGGGCCGGCCACAACGCCGGCGGGCGGTCGTGGCCCATGTCCTCGAGCAGGAGCAGCCGGCTGCCGGGAACCAGCTCCGCTGTCCGGCGTCCGCCGCCGGGATCGATGAGGGTGTCGTCGAGACCGTGGATGACGAGCGTGGGTACGTCGAGCAGCGAGAGCGCCTCGGCGCGGGAACCGTCGAGGATCATCGCGGCGAGCTGCCGCGGCACCCCGGCCGGGTAGTACGCGCGGTCGTAGCTGACCGCCGCGAGCTCTCGCAGCTGCGCCGCATCGCCGTAGCGACGAGATGCCCAGACCAGCTCGCGCTCAGCCGCGGCGATGTGGCCCTCGCGGTCCGCCGGCCGACCTGCGAAGAGCACCTCGCGGGCCTCGGGCGTCGACTCGCCGTACTCCTGCTCGCCGGTGGACGACATCATCGACGTCAGCGACAGCACACGATCGGGGAACTCGGTCGCCATCTTCTGCGCGATCATGCCGCCCATCGAGGAGCCGACGACGTGGGCGCGATCGATGCCGAGCGCATCGAGCACGCCGACCCCGTCGCGGGCCATGTCCAGCAGGGAGTACTGCGCCATCGCGACCGCGCCCTCGACGTCGCCGGACGTCAGCGCGGCGATGAG
>JBGAJT010000292.1:0-4381 GCA_044224785.1 Candidatus Nanopelagicales bacterium
CTCCACCGCGGGCAAGAGCACCCTCGCGAGGCTGGCGGTCGGCCTGCGGTCGCCCTCGCAGGGGGTCGTGCGCGTCGACGGCGCGGACGTGCGCGAGCTCTCCCCCGAGGCGCTGCACCGCACGACCGAGCTCGTGCACCGCCCGGGTCACCGCTGCCTGCACCGCCTCGAGGTCGGTGACGTCGGCCGGGAGCACCACGGCACGACGGCCGCGCGACTCCACCTCCGCGGCGACCTCCGCCAGCGTGGCGGCGTCGCGCGCGAGCAGCGCGACGTCGGCGCCGGCATCTGCATACGCCAGGGCGATGCCGCGCCCGATGCCGCGCGAGGCGCCGGTGACCAGCGCGGTCCTGCCGTCGAGCCCGAAGCTGCTCACAGGTCGCTCCATCTCTCCATCGGTCCGTCGTACTCGTCGGGCAGCCGGCCCGACCCGGGCACGAGGTGCTCGGCGATCGCGCCGAGGACGATCTTGACGTACTTCTCCCCCACCCACAGGTGCTTCGCGCCGTCGACACCGACCACCTCCGCCTGCGGCACGCGCGCGAACCGCGCCCGCGCCTCGTCGGGGCGCAGGTAGTCGTCGAGCTCGGGCACGAGCGCCGTCAGCGGACGTCCCGATGCGGCCCAGCCGTCGAGGTCCGCATCGGTCGAGTAGCGCAGCGGCGGCGAGAGCAGGATCGCCCCCTCGACCGGGTCGATGTCGCCGTGCTTGAGGACGACGTCGGTGCCGAACGACCAGCCGACCAGCCACGGGTGCGGCAGGCCGAGCTCGTCGGCGTCGGCCACGGCGGCGCGCAGGTCGAAGCCCTCGCCCTCGCCGGAGTCGAACGCGCCCTCGCTGGTCCCGGCGGCGCTCGAGGTGCCGCGGGTGTTGAAGCGCAGGACGGCGATGCCGGCCAGCGCGGGCAGACGCCACGCGGCCTTGCGGTAGAGGTGGCTGTCCATCATGCCGCCGTGGGTCGGCAGCGGGTGCAGGCAGACCATCGTCGCGACCGGAGCACGGTCGAGCGGTGTCGCGAGCTCGCCGACGAGGTGAAGTCCGTCGTCGGTGCGGATGGTGATCGGGTCGCGCCGGGCGGGCAGCACGGAGTTGGCCACGATCTCCGGCACGGCGGCACCCCTCTCGACGACGGTCCGCTCACGACGGGGCGGACGCCCAGTCTCGCCGACGTGCTCAGCGACGCGGGGACCGGCCCCGCTGGGCTGCGGGTCCGCGGCGGCCGCGCGCGTTCCAGCACGGCGTGTGCCAGTGCCGCCGGTCCTCCTCGCCGGCGCTGCGGTCGGCGGGCCAGGCCACGACGTGCGGGACGCCGGGGCGGATCTCCTGGTCGCATCCCGGGCAGCGGTAGGTCTTCGTCGCGCTGGCCCCGGAGATCCGGCGCACGACCCAGTCGCCGTCGGAGTGCTCCTCGACGTCCTGGTGCGCCCCGCCGGACGACCGCGGCTCGGGGTCCGGAGCGCGCCGGTTGCGTCGGGCCACCGGTCAGGCGTCGTACGCGCGGAACCCGCGCCCGACCTTCTTGCCCAGGTAGCCCGCGGTGACGAGGTGCTCGAGGCGCGGGGCCGGCGCGAAGCCGGGCTCGCGGAACTCGAGGTAGAGGGTGCGCTGGATCGCGAGCGAGACGTCGAGCCCGACGACGTCGAGCAGTTCGAACGGCCCCATCGGCAGCGCACAACCGAGCTTCATCGCCGAGTCGATCTCATCGGAGGTGGCGTAGTGGGCCTCCAGCATCTTGATCGCGTCGTTGAGGTAGGGGAACAGCAGCGCGTTGACGATGAACCCGGCCCGGTCCCCGCAGGTGACCGGGTGCTTGCCCAGGCGCTTGCAGAGCTCGACCGCCGTCGTGATCACGTCGTCGGCCGTCGCGACGGTCGACACGACCTCGACGAGCTTCATGATCTGAGCCGGGTTGAAGAAGTGCAGCCCGACGACGTCCTGCGGGAACTTGGTGGCCGCGGCGAGGTCGACGACCGGGAGGCTGGAGGTGGTGGTCGCGAGGATCGCGCCGGGCTTGCAGATCTCGTCGAGCGCCTCGAACAGCACCGTCTTCACGGCGAGGTCCTCGACCACGGCCTCGACCACGAGGTCGACGTCGGCGAGGTCGTCGAGCTGCGTCGTCCCGCTCACGCAGGCGAGCGCGGCGTCGCGCGCGGACTGCTCGAGCTTGCCGCGCGCCACCGCCTTGTCCAGCGACCGCTCGAGGTTCGCCCGGACCTTCGCGACCTTGTCCTCGCCGCGCGCGACGTAGACGGTCTCGATGCCGGCCTTGGCGAAGACCTCGATGATCCCGGTCGCCATCGTGCCCGAGCCGACGACGCCGACCTTGTCGACCGGACGGGTCGGACCGGAAGCGCCGTCGACGGCAGGGGTGAGCGCGTCGTCGACGACGACGGGCGAGTTCGGCGCCTCGTAGGTGTAGAAGCCGCGACCGGACTTGCGACCGCGCAGGCCCGCGGTGACCATCTGCTTGAGCACCGGCGACGGCGCGTGCAGCCGGTCGCGGCCCTGCTTGTACATCGTGTCGAGGATCTCGTATGCCGTGTCGAGACCGATCAGGTCGAGCAGCGCGAGCGGACCCATCGGCAGGCCGCAGCCGAGCTTCATCGCGGCGTCGATGTCCTCGCGCGAGGCGTACTTCGTCTCGAACATGTTCGCGGCGTGGTTGAGGTAGCCGAAGAGCAGCGCGTTGGCGATGAAGCCGGCCTTGTCGCCGACCACGACGGGCAGCTTGTCGAGCGAGCGCGCCACGACCTCGGCGTCGGCCACGACGTCGTCGGCCGTCACGACGGTCTTTACCACCTCGACGAACTTCAGCACCGGCGCCGGGTTGAAGAAGTGCATGCCCACGACCTGCGACGGCCGCTGGGTCGCGACGGCGATGTCGGTGACCGACAGCGACGAGGTGTTGGTGGCGAGGATCGCGTCGGGTCCGACGACCTTGTCGAGCTGCTCGAAGATCGCGCGCTTGAGCTCGAGGCGCTCGGGCACGGCCTCGATCACGAGGTCTCGGTCGGCGAGGTCGTCGTAGCTCTCGGTCAGGCGGATCCGGTCGAGGATCGCCTGGCGCTCCTCCTCGGTCGCCTTGCCGCGGGTCACGGCGCGCATCGTGGACTTCTCGATGTGCCCGCGCCCCCGGCCGACCGCCGCCTCGTCGGCGTCGAGGCCGATGACGTCGTAGCCGCTGCGGGCGAAGACCTCGACGATGCCGGCACCCATGGTGCCGAGGCCGACGACGCCGATCCGGGTGATCTCGCGCGACATGGACGCTCCTCGAGCTGGCGGGCGGTCCGTTCACCGGACGCCGGGGCCGCGCGGCCCGCGGCGTCGGGGACCGGCCCCATCCTCCCACCCGCATGCAGGCCCTCGCGCCACCCCCGGGGCGATCTCGCTCACCCCGCCCGGCCGCCTCCCCAGCCGCGTGGCGGCGGCGGTCGGGCCCCGGGTGGCGGGTGGGGCGGGGTGGACGGGGCGCGCTACGGTCGCCGCGTGCGTCTCGTCATCGCGACCTGCTCCGTCGACTACGACGGCCGGCTCACCGCCCACCTCCCCAGCGCCACGCGCCTGCTCCTCGTGAAGGCCGACGGCTCGGTCCTGGTGCACTCCGACGGCGGCTCGTACAAGCCGCTGAACTGGATGAGCCCGCCGTGCACCCTCACGACCGCGGTCGACGAGGACGGGGTCGGCACCTGGACCGTGGTGAACAAGGGCGGCGAGAAGCTCACCATCACCCTCGACGAGGTCCACCACGACAGCGCGCACGACCTCGGCGTCGACCCGGGGCTGGTGAAGGACGGCGTCGAGGCCCACCTGCAGAAGCTGCTCGCCGAGCAGATCACCACGCTCGGCGAGGGCTGGCGCCTGGTACGCCGCGAGTACCCGACCGCCATCGGCCCGGTCGACATCATGGCGCGCGACGCCGAGGGCCTCGCCGTCGCGATCGAGATCAAGCGACGCGGCGAGATCGACGGCGTGGAGCAGCTCACCCGCTACCTCGACCTGCTCAACCGCGACCCCCTCCTGGCGCCGGTCCGCGGCATCTTCGCGGCGCAGGAGATCAAGCCCCAGGCCCGGGTGCTGGCCGAGGACCGCGGCATCGAGTGCGTCGTGCTCGACTACCACGCGCTGCGCGGCGTCGACGACTCCGAGCACCGCCTCTTCTAGCCCGCCCACCGCGCCGGACCTCGGTCCACAGGTTCCGGACGCGTCTGGCGCGTCGCGCCCCCGGCGGCCTACCGTGCCCGCATGGCCAGCGACCCCGCCCTCGAGCTCCGGGTCTCCCGGCTCGAGAACGACTCCGCCGCGCTGTACGAGCTCGTCAGCGACATCAGCACGACCGTCCACGAGCACTCGCACCGCCTCGACAGCATCGACGGGCGCCTC
>JBGAJT010000293.1:0-4379 GCA_044224785.1 Candidatus Nanopelagicales bacterium
CCCTCCATAAACCCCCGCCCCACCCCTCTTCCCCACCCCCCCCCCCTCCCTATGTGGGGGGTGCGCCGGGGGGGGGGGGGGCCCGCCGCCGGGGGCGGCGCCCCCCCCCCCGGGGGGGGGGCCGTCGGCCGACGGACGGGTGCGGCTCATCGCGCCTAGAGGTCGATCGGCACGACGTCGGGGACGACGATGCTGTCGATCTCGTCGGCCAGCGGGACCCCGATGCCGAGCTTGGCCTTGATCTTGACCTCGAGCTCGTCGGCGAGGTCGGGGTTGTCCTTGAGGAACGTGCGGGCGTTCTCCTTGCCCTGCCCGAGCTGGTCGCCCTCGTAGGTGTACCAGGCGCCGGACTTGCGGACGAAGCCGTGCTCGACGCCCATGTCGATGAGGCTGCCCTCGCGGGAGATGCCCTCGCCGTAGATCATGTCGAACTCGGCCTGCTTGAACGGCGGGGCCATCTTGTTCTTCACGACCTTGACGCGGGTGCGGTTGCCCACGGCCTCGGTGCCGTCCTTGAGCGTCTCGATGCGGCGGACGTCGAGGCGGACCGACGCGTAGAACTTCAGCGCCTTGCCACCGGTGGTGGTCTCGGGGCTGCCGAACATCACGCCGATCTTCTCGCGCAGCTGGTTGATGAAGATCGCGGTGGTGTTGGAGTTGGACAGCGCACCGGCGAGCTTGCGCAGCGCCTGGCTCATGAGGCGCGCCTGCAGGCCGACGTGGCTGTCGCCCATCTCGCCCTCGATCTCGGCGCGGGGAACCAGCGCTGCCACCGAGTCGATGACGATGAGGTCGATCGCCCCGGACCGGATGAGCATGTCGGTGATCTCGAGCGCCTGCTCGCCGTTGTCGGGCTGGCTGACCAGCAGCGCGTCGATGTCGACGCCGAGGTTCTTGGCGTACTCGGGGTCGAGGGCGTGCTCGGCGTCGATGATCGCGGCGATGCCGCCGGCCTTCTGCGCGTTGGCGATCGCGTGCAGGGCCAGCGTGGTCTTGCCGCTGGACTCCGGGCCGTAGATCTCGACCACGCGACCGCGCGGGAAGCCGCCGATGCCCAGGGCGACGTCGAGGGCCACCGAGCCGGTGGGGATGACCTCGACGGGGCTGCGCCCCTCCTGGCCGAGGCGCATGACCGACCCCTTGCCGAACTGGCGCTCGATCTGCGCGAGGGCGGTGTCGAGCGCCTTCTCGCGGTCGGAGCCGCCGGAACCACCGGGGGTCTTGCGGTCGGAGGGGGCCATGGGGACCTGCCTTCGTGGAGTACGGATGACGACGGGGCCGAACCTAGGGACCGGGTCCGACAGTGCCGCTCCGGAGCCGTCCCGCTGGGGACGACGCGCCGGGGGTGCCGCACTGTGCAGAGCCGAGCCGGTCGAACGAGCGTCAGACTAGGTCGAACGCGTGTTCGATCCTGGCACGACACGCCGGTGCTGTCGAACATCTGTCCAGCGCCTCCCCGGCCCGCCGGAGCACTCCCGCCGACGGTTCCGCCGACGGTTCCGACGACGGCTCCGACGGCGCGGATTAGGCAAACCTCAGTTCGAGGCGTATCTTGCTTGCATGGCACAAGCAACCAATGAGGGGCGGACTCTGTCCGCAGCCGCCCCGGACTCGCGTGCCGACGGGATCGCCGACGCGATCATGGCCGCGGTGGGGGCGCTCAAGCGGCGCATCGAGGACCCGGAGGCGCACACCCGCGCCTTCCTCCTCGGGCACGTGGCGCGCCTCGAGCCGGTCCGCGCGACCGACCTCGCCGAGCAGGTCCACCTCGACCTGTCCACGATCAGCCGCCACCTGCGCGGCCTCGAGGAGTCGGGCCTGCTCGTCCGCTCCCCCGACCCCGACGACCGCCGCGCCTCGCGGCTGGCTGTCACCCCCGACGGCCGCGCCGCGCTCGAGCGCACCACGGCCGCCCGCAATGCCCTGTTCGCGTCGGCCACGGCCGGCTGGACCGACTCCGAGGTCGACGAGCTCGTCCTCCTCCTGAACCGCCTCTCTCACGACCTGGAGAACCAGTGACCACCGAACCCTTCGTCTTCGACCCCGAGGTGGAGTCCAGCCGCAGGCACCTGCGCTGGATCCTCGGCGCGCTCATGCTCACCATGCTGCTCGCCGCCCTCGACCAGACCATCGTGTCGACGGCGCTGCCCACCATCACCAGCGACCTCGGCGGGCTCAACCAGCTGTCGTGGGTCGTCACTGCCTACCTGCTCGCGTCGACGGCCTCGACCCCGATCTGGGGCAAGATCTCCGACCTGCACGGGCGCAAGCTCATGCTGCAGATCTCGATCGTCGTGTTCGTGATCGGCTCGATGCTCGCCGGCCTCTCGCAGAACATGACCGAGCTCATCGCCACCCGCGCCATCCAGGGCATCGGCGGCGGCGGCCTCATGGTGCTCGTGATGGCGGTCATCGCCGACCTCATCCCGCCGCGCGACCGCGGTCGCTACGCCGGCCTGTTCGGCGCCGTCTTCGGCATCTCGTCGGTCGTCGGCCCGTTGCTCGGCGGCTGGTTCACCCAGCACCTGTCGTGGCGCTGGATCTTCTACATCAACGTCCCGCTCGGCATCGCGGCGTTCGCGATCCTCGGCGCGGTCCTGCACCTGCACAACAAGCACGAGCGCAAGCCGATCGACTGGCTGGGCTCGGCGCTGATGGTGGCCGGCGTCTGCCTGCTGCTCATGGTCACGGTGTGGGGCGGCAAGGAGTACGACTGGGTCTCGCCGCAGATCATCGGCATGGCCGTCGCCGGCGTCGGCTTCCTGGTGTGGTTCGTGCTGCACGAGCTGCGCGTCGAGGAGCCCATCGTCCCGATGTCGCTGTTCTCCAACAAGGTGTTCCGCGTCTCGTCGGTGATCGGCTTCATGGTCGGCTTCGCGATGTTCGGCTCGATCGTCTACCTGTCCATCTACTTCCAGGTGGTGCGCGGCGCGACGCCGACCGAGGCCGGTCTCATGCTGCTGCCGCTCATGGTCGGCATCCTGCTGACGTCGATCCTGTCGGGCCAGCTGATCTCGCGGATGGGCCGCTACAAGATCTTCCCGATCATCGGCACGGCGCTCTCGGCCGTCGGCATCTTCATGATGTCGCGGCTCGGCGTCGACGCGCCGTTCTGGTACGCCGCGCTGGCGATGTTCATCCTCGGTGCCGGTCTCGGCAACGTGATGCAGGTGCTCGTGCTCGCGGTGCAGAACACCATCGAGCCCAAGCAGATGGGCGCGGCCACCAGCGGCTCGACGTTCTTCCGCTCCATCGGCGGCTCGTTCGGTACGGCGTTCTTCGGGGCGGTGTGGACCGCGCGGCTCTCGGCGGAGATCTCGAACGCCTTCCCGGGTGCCGACAGCAGCCAGATCAGCGGCGCGACGAGCTCGATCACGTCGATCCACTCGCTGCCCGAGGCGGTGCAGGGTCCGCTGCTCGAGGCGTTCGCCCGCGCGATGGACACGACGTTCCTCGTCGCGGTGCCGTTCATGCTCGTGGGCTTCGTGTTCGCCCTCGTGCTCCCCGAGGTCCGGCTGCGCACGCACCAGGACACCGCGCACGTGGTCGCCGACGATGCCGGCGTACCGCTGCCGATGATGGACTGACGCACGACGTACGACGAGGGCCCGACCACCGCGGGGGTCGGGCCGTCGTGCTGTCCGGACCCCGAGATGTCGAACGTCGTGAGGCGGGAGCCCCACGTGGGTCTACGTCTCGGGCCGGGTCAGCGCTCGCGGGGGTGCAGGGCGAGCTCGCGGTGCACCGCGCGCCAGATGGTGACGGTCTCGATGCCGTCGTCGATGGACTCGTCGACGGTGCGCCCGCCGAGCTCGGCCAGGACGTGGTCGTGGGCCCAGGAGCGCGCGTACGACGCCCCGAGGGCGTCCTCCATGCGCTCCCAGAAGTCGGTCAGGCGCACGGCACCGACCGGGTCACGGGGTCCCCTGCTCGGGGATCCCGGCGTCGGGGGCGGTGCCGGTCACGTCGGTCGACGCCTCCGCCACGGCGTCGGCCTCGAACGGGGCGGAGTCGGGGTCCTGCTCGGCGGCGGCGAGGCGGTCGCGGCGCACGGCGTCGGCCGGCGACTCGACGGTGAGGCCGTCGACGGTGCCGCGCCGGCGCAGGAACGACCAGAGGACGGCGCCGATCAGCAGCAGGACCACGATCGTGGCCGCCCACGCGGCGATGGTGGCCGTGGCGTCGGCGAGCAGGGGCACGAGGTCCTCCGGAGCGGTCGTGTCGGACCACTCTGCCACGGGTCCGGCGCAACAGGGAGCAGGGGTCTGCGCCCCGTCGACCCGCTCCCCCACCCGGCAGCGCGCGCACCGCGCCGCCACCCCACCCGACGCCGTGAGACAGACAGGAATGCCATCGCATCTCCGGAGATGCGATGGCAT
>JBGAJT010000294.1:0-4378 GCA_044224785.1 Candidatus Nanopelagicales bacterium
CCGTGCGCAGGTGCTCGACCAGGCGCGGGTCGTGCACCCGCAGCAGCACGTCGTCGTCGTGCGGCGCGGCCTCGACCACGCGGTGCCCGGCGTCGCGCAGCGCCGTCTCGATCCGCGTCGCGCGCTCGGCCACCTCGGTGCCCGGGGTGCGCACCCCGACCCAGATCTCGGCCCCCGGCACGTGCCGCAGGCACGCGTCGCTCCGCACCACCAGCACCCCGTCGCCCGTCACGCCGCCACCCTCCCACCTCGTCCGCGGTCGATGTGCCCCAACCTGCGATAGGCGCAGGTGTGGCGCCCCCGGCGGGGACGCCATCACTGCGCCTGGGCAGGTCTACCTCCGCCTATCGGGGGCTGGGGCACATCGACCGGGAACTTGGGGGGTGGGGTCGTCCGCGCGGGTCAGCGGGAACGGAGGTCGGCTGGGGCAGGATGGCGGCGTGGGGACAGTCGCTGATCTCGGGGTCAGGATCGGGTCGTTGCCGTCGGGTCCGACGGGGTCGGTGGTCGACGTCCCCGGCGTGGGGCTCGGGCACGCGACGATCGTCTACGACGACCCGCCGCCGCCCTTCGGCCGCGGCGTCGCGCGCACCGGCGTCACGGTGATCGACCTCGGTGGCGACACCTGGGAGCGCCCGGTGCCCGCCGGCGTCGCGCTGCTCAACGGCGCCGGCGAGCTCACCGCCCGCAGCCAGATCGACGAGTGGGGCCTGATCGAGACGCCGGTGTTCCTCACGTCGACGATGCAGGTCGGGCGCGTCTACGACGCCGCGTGCCGGCTGCTCATGGCCGAGCAGCCGCGGATCGGCGTCGACGACGTGATCATCCCGGCGGTCGGCGAGTGCGACGACTCCTGGCTCAACGACCCGCGGCACATGCACGTGACCGACGAGCACGTCGCGGCGGCGCTGGCGAACGCCCGCGCGTCGGCAGGCTCGGGCAGCGCGCCGGACCAGGGTGCGGTCGGCGCCGGCACCGGCATGTCGTGCTTCAACTGGAAGGGCGGGATCGGGACGGCGTCGCGCGTCCTGCCCGACGGCCACGTCGTCGGCGTCGTGCTGCTCACCAACTTCGGCCAGTGGGACCGGCTCACGGTGGCCGGTGTCGCGGTCGGCCGCGAGCTCGGCGCCCCGCCGCACCTCGCACCGCCGCCGGCGGGCTCGTGCCTCGGGGTCGTCGTCACCGACGCGCCGCTCGACCACAGTGCGTGCGAGCGCCTGGCCACGCGCGTCGGCCTCGGCCTCGCGCGCACCGGCTCCACCGCGCACCACAGCAGCGGCGAGATCTTCCTCGCGGCAGCGCTCGGCCTCCGCGCACCGAGGGGCGAGGCGCCCGCGAGTACGCCGGTCACCGGGCGCGACCTCGACCCGTACTTCGAGGCGGTCGTCGACGCCGCCGAGGAGGCCGTGCTCGCCTCGATGCTCGCCGCCCACGACGTCACCGGCGTCGACGGCCGCACGATCGCCGCGCTCCCCGTCGACCGGGTGCGCCGCCTCCTGGAGGGACGCACGTCATGACCGACCCCTACGCCGAGCAGCCGGTCGCCGCCGAACCGCCCGCGGGCATCGATCCCGTCGTCGATCCCGCCGAGCCGGGACCCGGTGCGGCGCAGCCGGATCCGGTCGCCGAGGACGACGCGCCCGCGGCGCCCGCCATCCGCGAGGGCACGCGCACCGACGGCTGGATCCCGATGAGCGACGGCACCTACCTCGCGGTCACGCTCTACCTCCCGCACGAGTCGCACGGGCCGCAGCCGTGCATCCTCGAGGCGCTGCCCTACCGCAAGGACGACATGACGTCGTCGTACCGGCCCGAGTACGTGCGGCTGCGCGACGAGCACAGCTACGCCGTCGCCCGTCTCGACGTCCGCGGCACCGGCAGCAGCGGCGGTCGCGCCACCGACGAGTACCCCGAGCAGGAGCAGCGCGACCTCGCGGAGGTGCTTGCCTGGCTGGCGGCGCAGCCCTGGTGCGACGGCAGCATCGGCATGTACGGCACGTCGTACAGCGGCTTCAACTCGCTGCAGATGGCGTGCGAGCGGCCGCCGGAGCTCAAGGCCGTCATCGCCATCTACGCCACCGACGACCGCCACACCGACGACGTCCACTACATGGGCGGCCTGCGCAAGTGGATCGACCTCGTCGACTACTGCCACTACATGACGCCGATGAACGCGCTGCCGCCCGTGCCCGCGGTGTTCGGACCGGGCTGGCGCAACGAGTGGAAGTCGCGCATCGACGAGCACGAGCCCTGGTTGCTCACGTGGATGCGCCAGCAGCGCGACGGCGCCTACTGGCGCCACGGCTCGGTGCGTCCGGCGTACGACCGCATCGAGATCCCGACGATGATCGTCGCCGGCTGGGCCGACGGCTACCGCAACAACAGCTTCCGGATGATGGCCGAGCTGGAGAAGAACGCCGTGCCGCGTCGCCTGCTCGCGGGTCCGTGGGCGCACGCGTCGACGTCGTCGTCGCTGCCGGGGCCGCGCATCGACCTCGTGCCCGAGATGGTGCGCTGGTGGGACCGCTGGCTGCGCGGGATCGAGAACGGGGTCGACGCCCAGCCCGAGGCGATCTGGTACGCGCAGACCTCGCACCGGCCCGAGCCCGATCTCGACCACGTGCCGGGGGAGTGGCGCGCCGACTCGTGGCCGACCGAGCGCAGCTCCTGGGTCGAGTACCCGCTCCTCGGCCGCCCGCCGTACGTCGTGAAGCCCGACGTCGGCACGGCCGCGTGGATCTCGTGCGCGGGGCACCTGCCGTGGGGCCAGCCGCTCGACCAGCGGCACGACGACGCCGACTCGCTCACGTGGGACCTCGACCCCGAGGGCCTCGAGATCGCGGGCAACCCGCGCGTGATCGTGTCGCTGACCTCGTCGGCGCCGGTCGCGACGATCACCTGCAAGCTGCAGGACGTCGCGGTCGACGGCACTTCCACGCTGGTCACCCGCGGGACGCTGAACCTCACGCGCCGCAACGGGATGGACGTGGTCGAGGCGCTCGAGCCGGGACAGGTCTACGAGGTGCCGGTCGAGCTCGAGGCGACCGCCTGGACGTGGAGGCCGGGGCACAAGCTCCGCCTCGCGATCGCGGGCGCCGACTGGCCGAACACCGCCGCTCCGCCGAAGCCGGTCACGCTGTCGGTGCGCTCGGCGCTGCTGCAGCTGCCGGCCTACGACCCGCGCGGCTCGGGTCCCGTGCCGGAGTTCGCACCCGGCGACGACGACGCGGGCGAGTCGGTCGACGGCGTCGTGTGGCGCGTCGAGCGCGACGTGCTCCGGCGTACGACGACGTGCGTGGTCGACCACGGCTCGACCTACGAGGCGCCCTACGGCTCGGTCGTCGAGCACTACGGCGGCCGCGTGTCGGTGTCGACGCGCACCTTCGAGCAGCTCGCGGCCGCCGACGTCTCGTTCACGCTGCGCTTCGCCGACGACGGCAGCGGGGAGCCGGTCGACGTCACCAGCCGCAGCACGCTCGAGGTGCACGCAGGGGACTCGGTCTTCGACGTCTGGATCACGCTGGTCTGCCGCGAGGGCGACGAGGTCGTCGCCGAGCGCCAGTGGCGCGAGCAGATCCCTCGCGACCTGGCCTGACCCAGGCGAGTCCGTCGAGGCGGGTCAGGCCTTCTTGACGACGCTGCTCTTGAGCTGCATCGGGCCGAAGCCGTCGACCTTGCAATCGATGTCGTGGCCGTCGACCGCGTCGATGAGGCGGATCCCGCGCACCTTCGTGCCGACCTTGATCGCGGTGGAGCTGCCCTTGACCTTCAGGTCCTTCACCACGACGACGTCGTCGCCGTCCGCGAGCACGTTGCCCACCGCGTCGCGCACGACGCGTGCCGCGTCCGTCGGCTCGTCGCCCGCGGCGGACCACTCGTGCGCGCACTCGGGGCACACCAGCAGAGCGCCGAGCTCGTAGGTGTGGACGCTGGAGCACTCGGGGCAGGTCGGGAGCGTGTCAGGCATGCGCCCAGGCTAGACGGCGGCACCCAGGTGAACCCGAACGCGTCCGCGGCCGGGTCCGAGGCATAGTGAGCGACGTGCAGCCTCCCGTCCTCACCGGTGCGCGGGTCGTGCTGCGGCCGCTGGTCGAGGGCGACCTGGCGGGGCGCCAGCGGTACGGATGGCACGAGGAGATCGAGCGCTGCTTCGGGGAGCCGCGGGAGAGCGGTCCGATGACCGACGACGAGGCGGCCGACTGGTACGCCGAGTCGCTGCGCATGCTCGAGGACCCGACGTGCGTGCCCTGGATGGTCGACGTCGACGGCGGCCTCGTGGGAGTCGCGTTCCTGCACTCGCTGCGGGCGCAGGACCGCAAGGCGCGGTACGCCGTCGGCTTCTTCGCTCCCGAGCACCTCGGGCACGGCTGGGGCCGGG
>JBGAJT010000295.1:0-4374 GCA_044224785.1 Candidatus Nanopelagicales bacterium
GTCGGCCTGCTTGCGCCACACCGACACGTAGTGGCCAAAGCGTGTCCCGTCCGCCCGCGCCTGCGTGTACAGCCCCGTCGTGTAGCCGAGGTCGCCGCCCCGCGAGACCTCGGCGTAGCTCGGCGTCCACGACAGCCGCGCCCCGACGGTGAGAGGGCTGCCGGTCGGCCCAGCCTCGGCGGGGACGCCGGGACCGCGCGGGTCGACGACCAGACCGGGTCCGGCGATCCCGAGCAGGCGCAGCGCGACGCCGGGGGGCTCCGCCCCCGTGAGGAGCAGCTTCTGCTGGACGCCGGTGTAGACGCCGCTGTCGACGTCCTGCACGAGCGCCGCCGTGGGCTCGGCGCCGGCGGCGCGGGCGACGAGCTGCGGTGCGGGCAGGGGGCCGGGCCGGCGTACCCACCAGACCGTGCCCGTCACGACCACGAGAGCGGCCACGACCGCTGCGGCGGTGAATGCGCGCCGGTGCTTCGCGACGAAGCGCCGCAGCCCCGAGTCCTCGAGCCGCCGCGCCAGGCTCTCGCGGAGCGTGGCGCGGTCGTCGCCGATGACGTCGAGGTCGAGCATCGGGTCGCGGCCGTCGTCCAGCGCGTCGAGGTCGAGCCGGCCGTCGAAGGAGCCGGACGCGCGCGCGTCGCCGGGACGTCGATCGGACATGGCCCCTCCTCGCATCGAGGGTACGTCCGCCGACTACGTCGCAGAACCCCTGCGCCGCGAGGCGTACCAGGCGATCCCGAGGGCCACGGTGGCCGCGCCGACCTTCATGGCGGTGCGCCGGTGCTCGTGGGTGTTGATCTGCGCGAGCCGCTGCCGCACCGTCGGCATCGCGACCGGGCGGGCGAAGTCGACGATCGGCCAGCCACGTTCGACGGCGAGCGCGCGCAGCGGGGCGTCGGGGTTCACGCAGACCGGGTGGCCGACCGCCTCGAGCATGGGCAGGTCGGTCATCGAGTCGGTGTAGGCGTAGCAGTCGGCGAGGTCGTACCCGTTCTCCTCGGCCAGGGCACGCATCGCCTCGGCCTTCCCCTCGCCGTAGGCGTAGAAGAGGATCTCGCCGGTGTAGCGGCCGTCGACGATCTCGACCTGCGTCCCGATCGCCCGGTCCACTCCGAGGCGCTCGCCGATCGGCTCGACCACCTCGGTGCCCGACGAGCTGATGATGATGACGTCGCGGCCTGCGTCCTGGTGCTCCTCGATGAGGTCGACGGCCTCCTCGTAGACGGCCGGATCGACGATCTCGTCAAGAGTCTCCGCGACGATGCGCCGCACCGTCTCGACGTCCCAGCCCTTCACCAGCTCGGACATGTAGTGGCGCATGGCCTCCATCTGGTCGTGGTCGGCGCCCGACGAGAGGTAGGTGAACTGCGCGTACGCCGACTTCAGGACGTCGGAGCGCCCGATGAGGCCGCCCTTGTAGAACGGGCGCGCGAACGCCAGCGAGCTCGACTTGGCGAGGATCGTCTTGTCGAGGTCGAAGAACGCGGCGGCGCGGGACATGCCTCGATCGTAGGCGCGGGCCTGCGTGCGACGCCGAGCGCGCCGTCCCCAGGCAGGCCCGTTCGGCGCGTCGTCCACACCCCCTCGTGCGCAGGTGCGGTGGCGTGGGAGGTGCTGCGGAGTGTCGCCGCATGACCTCCGTGCTGCTGCTGACCCGTGATCCCGACCTCGCCGCCGACCTGCGCCGCATCGTCCTCGCCGCCGGCGCCGAGCCCGTCGAGGCCGGCTCGGTCGCGCGCGCCCTGCCGGCGTGGCGGGCCGCGGCCGCGGTGCTCGTCGGCGACGACGTGCTCCTCGACGCCTCGCGCGCGCCCACCGACCGGCGTTCTGGTGTCGTCGTCGTCGCGCGGGCGCGCGACGCGCTCGACTGGGACGCGGTGCTGGCCGTCGGCGCCGACTCCGTGGTCGCCCTCCCTGACGACGAGCGCGCGCTGGTGCTCCGCGTCGCGGAGGCGTGCCTGGGCAGCACGCGCCGCGGCAGGTGCCTCGGCGTCGTGGGCGCGTCCGGCGGCGCGGGAGCGAGCGTCCTCGCCGTCGCGCTCGGGCTCGCGCTCGCCAGGTCCGGTGCCTCGCCCGTGGTGGTCGACACCGATCCCGGGTCCGCGGGGCTCGACCTGCTGCTCGCCGCCGAGGAGGTGCACGGCGCGCGCTGGGGCGACCTGCTCTCGGTCACGGGCGTGCTCGCGCCCGAGGCGCTGCGCTCGGCGCTGCCGGTCGTGTCGGGGCTCGCCGTGCTCTCGGCCGACCGCGAGGTGGTCGCCCCGCTGGAGTCGGTGGCCGCGGTGGTCGACTCAGCGCGCTCGGCGTACGACGTCGTGGTCTGCGACCTCCCGCGCGGGCGGCCGGAGGTCCTCGAGGTGGTCGGGCCGCGCTGCGACGAGCTGCTGCTCGTGGTCACGACCGACGTCCGCGGCGTCTCCGCCGGGCGCCGCGCGCTCGCGGCGCTGCAGCCCCACGCGCCCGTGCGCCTGGTCGTGCGCCGCCGTCGACGCGCCGCGCTCGAGCCCGAGCAGGTGGCGTCGTGGCTCGGTGCCGAGGTCGCCGCGGAGGTCGACGACGACCCCGGGCTCACCGCTGCGGTC
The DNA here is from genome assembly GCA_044224785.1 of Candidatus Nanopelagicales bacterium. Taxonomy (GTDB): domain Bacteria; phylum Actinomycetota; class Actinomycetes; order S36-B12; family CAIYMF01; genus Longivirga. The sequence continues at coordinate 2,580 of JBGAJT010000295.1, forward strand.
GACCGCGGCGACCTGCCGGGAGCCCGTGGCCGGCTCGGGCGCACGTGCGACGACCTGGCGGCGCTGCTGCTGACCGCGTCGTGAGCCTCGACCCCGCCGTCGTCGACCGCGTGCGCGACCGGCTCGTGGCCGACGGGGTCGTCCCGAGCCCGGCCGACGTCGTGCGCGCGCTGCGCGACGACGGCGTGCTGCTCGGGGCCGACCGGCTCCTCGTCGAGGCCGAGCGCCTTCACGACGAGCTGTCCGGCGCCGGGCCGCTGACGCCGCTCTTGCGCGACCCGGCCGTCACCGACGTCCTGGTCACGGCACCGGACGAGGTGTGGGTCGACCGCGGCGACGGAGTCGAGCGGGTCGCGGTGCGCTTCCCCGACGACCGTGCGGTACGCCGTCTCGCGCAACGCCTCGCGGCCGCGTGCGGCCGCCGCATCGATGACTCCTCCCCCATCGTCGACGCCCGCCTCCCCGACGGCACCCGCGTCCACGCGGTGCTCGCGCCGGTCGCGGTGTCGGGCACGTGCCTGTCGCTGCGCGTGCCTCGTCGTCGCGCGTTCACCCTCGACGATCTGGTCGCGGCCGGTTCTGTTCCGGTCGACGCCGTGCCCTGGCTGCGCGCGGTCGTCGACGCGCGGCTGGCGCTGCTCATCACCGGCGGCACCGGCACCGGCAAGACGACCTGGCTCTCGATGCTCCTCGGGCTGTGCGCACCGCGCGAGCGGCTGGTCGTGGTCGAGGACTCCGCCGAGCTGCTGCCCGACCACCCGCACGTCGTGCGCCTCGAGGCGCGGCCGCCGAACCTCGAGGGCGCCGGTGCGGTCACGCTGCGGGACCTCGTGCGCCAGTCGTTGCGGATGCGCCCGGACCGGATCGTCGTCGGCGAGGTGCGCGGTGCCGAGATCGTCGACCTGCTGGCGGCGCTGAACACCGGGCACGAGGGCGGCTGCGCGACGGTCCACGCGAACGCGCCGCACGACGTGCCGGCGCGGCTGGAGTCGCTCGCGCTCGCGGCCGGCCTCGACCGTGCCGCGGTCCACGCGCAGATCGCCGCGGGCCTCGACGTCGTCGTGCACCTCGTGCGCGATCGCGACGGGCGCCGCCGTTGGTCGTCGCTCTCGGTGGCGCAGCGTCGTCGGGGTTGGACCGTGCTCGTCGAGGCCTGGTCGTGGGACGGCGCGGGGGAGCTGGTCGCAGGACCCGGGCTCGAGCGGCTGGTCGAGCGGCTCGGTGATCACGCTCCGCGCTTCGTCGGCGGGATGCCATGAGCCCGTGGGTGATCGGCGTGCTCGCCGCTGCGTTCGTGGTGCTGCTGCGGCCTCCGATGGCCGCTCCCGCGGCGCGCCGGGGCTGGCGCTTGGCGGCTCCTGCCCGTCGCGGGCGTCGCGCGGCAGCGGCCCGGCGCACGGCGGAGCTCGAGTGGCTCGACGCGCTGACCGCCGAGCTGGAGGAGGAGTTCGCCTCCGACGACCCGGCCGCGAAGTTCGCCCCGCACCGCGAGGGCTTCCGCGAGGGCATCGTGGGCCGCCTGGTCGACGACGACGCGCTGGACTCCGACCACGACGACGTGACCGCCCACGACTCGGGCGAGGACGACGACCTCACCGCCGAGGAGTCGGCCCTGCACTACGTCGACCCCGAGAACGACCCCATCCCGGAGTAGCCCGCGAGGGCTGCCCGCCAGGGGTACCACGACGCCGGACGGCCCTCGGGCCGCCCGGCGTCACCACGCCAGGCCCTCGCCCGCCGAGGCCCCGACCACCCCGTCGTTGTCACTGAATGTGCCATTCGTTGCTAAGTGAGC
>JBGAJT010000296.1:0-4359 GCA_044224785.1 Candidatus Nanopelagicales bacterium
TGGTCATCGAGGCGCTCAGGCCTCGACCTCGGCGTCGGCCGGAGCCTCGGCGGACCCGGCGTCGCCCTCCTCGACCGGCGACAGCGACAGCTTGCCGCGCGCGTCGATCTCGGTGATCTCCACGAGCACCTTCTGACCGATGGACACGACGTCGTCGACGTTCTCGACGCGCTTGCCACCGGCGAGGGTGCGCAGCTTGGAGATGTGCAGCAGACCGTCCTTGCCCGGCATCAGGGAGATGAAGGCACCGAAGTTGGTGGTCTTCACGACCGTGCCGAGGTAGCGCTCGCCGATCTCCGGCATGTGCGGGTTGGCGATCGCGTTGATCTGCGCCCGCGCGGCCTCGGCCTTGGGGCCGTCGGTCGCACCGATGTAGATCGTGCCGTCGTCCTGGATCGTGATCTCGGCGCCGGTCTCGTCCTGGATCTGGTTGATCATCTTGCCCTTCGGCCCGATGACCTCTCCGATCTTGTCGACCGGGATCTGGATCGAGATGATCCGCGGCGCGAACGGCGACATCTCGTCGGGGACGTCGATCGCCTCGAGCATCACGTCGAGGATCGCCATGCGGGCGTCGCGCGCCTGGGTGAGCGCGCCACCGAGCACCGAGGCGGGGATGCCGTCGAGCTTGGTGTCGAGCTGCAGGGCGGTGACGAACTCGCGGGTGCCGGCGACCTTGAAGTCCATGTCGCCGAAGGCGTCCTCCGCACCGAGGATGTCGGTGAGGGTGACGTACTCGGTCTCGCCGTCGACGGTGTCGGAGATGAGACCCATCGCGATGCCCGCGACGGGCGCCTTCAGCGGCACGCCGGCGTTGAGCAGCGACATGGTCGACGCGCAGACCGAGCCCATCGACGTGGAGCCGTTGGAGCCGAGCGCCTCGGACACCTGGCGGATGGCGTAGGGGAACTCGTCCTTGGTCGGGAGGACCGGCACGAGGGCGCGCTCGGCGAGCGCGCCGTGGCCGATCTCGCGACGCTTGGGCGAGCCCACGCGGCCGGTCTCGCCGGTGCTGTAGGGCGGGAAGTTGTAGTTGTGCATGTAGCGCTTGCGCGTCTCGGGCGAGAGCGTGTCGAGCTGCTGCTCCATGCGGAGCATGTTCAGCGTGGAGACACCCAGGATCTGGGTCTCGCCGCGCTCGAACAGCGCCGAGCCGTGCGCGCGGGGCACGATGTCGACCTCGGCCGACAGGGTGCGGATGTCGGTGAGGCCGCGGCCGTCGATGCGGACCTTCTCGCGCAGGACGCGCTGGCGGACCAGCTTCTTGGTGACCGAGCGCAGTGCGGCGCCGATCTCCTTCTCACGGCCCTCGAACTGGCCGGCGAGGCGCTCGGCGGCGAGGTCCTTGACCTTGTCGAGCTCCTCCTCGCGTTCGTGCTTGCCCGCGATGGTGAGGGCGGCGGCGAGCTCGGTGGAGACAGCAGCCTCGACGGCGGCGTAGACGTCGTCCTGGTAGTCGGGGAAGAGCTTGAACTCGCGGGTGTCCTTGGTGGACTTCGCGGCCAGCTCGCTCTGCGCCTCGCACAGGATGCGGATGAACTTCTTGGAGGCGTCGAGGCCCTGGGCCACGACCTCCTCGGTCGGCGCGGTGGCGCCGCCCTTGACCAGCTCGATGGTGTTCGAGGTCGCCTCGGCCTCGACCATCATGATCGCGACGTCGTCACCGACGATGCGACCGGCGACGACCATGTCGAACACGGCGTCCTCGAGCTGCGAGTGCGACGGGAACGCGACCCACTGGCCCTGGATGAGGGCGACGCGGGTGGCGCCGATCGGGCCGCTGAAGGGCAGGCCGGCGATCTGGGTCGACATCGACGCGGCGTTGATCGCCACGACGTCGTAGAGGTGGTCGGGGTTGAGCGACATCACCGTGATGACGACCTGGATCTCGTTGCGCAGGCCCTTGACGAACGAGGGGCGCAGCGGGCGGTCGATGAGGCGGCAGGTGAGGATCGCGTCCTCCGAGGGACGACCCTCGCGGCGGAAGAACGAGCCGGGGATGCGGCCCGCGGCGTACATCCGCTCCTCGACGTCGATCGTCAGGGGGAAGAAGTCGAACTGGTCCTTGGGGTGCTTGCCGGCGGTCGTCGCCGACAGCAGCATCGTGTCGTCGTCGAGGTAGGCGACGGCGGAGCCGGCGGCCTGCTGGGCCAGGCGGCCCATCTCGAAGCGGATGGTGCGGGTGCCGAAGGCGCCGTTGTCGATGACGGCTTCGGACGTGTGGATCTCGGGACCCTCCACGGGTGCCCTCCTCTTTGGTGAGAGGGGACGTCCGGGGTCGCGCGCGGGAGTACCCACCAGTCGGCAGGAGGCCGGTCTTCGATCGAAGCTCCCGGGCGGCTAGCCGTTCCCACGCTCCTGCGCGGGGGTGGGCGAGCCCGGGGGCCACTACCGAGGACCGACGACGGAGGTGCTCTCCTCGGGCGTTCGCCCAGGTCGTCCCTGTGGTGCGTCGCTGGATGTCAGCGCTGCGGGTGTTCAGTTGTTCGTCGAGCTGTGCCGCGTCCGGTTCTACCGGACCCCGGCTGGACAGAAGGGGCACGCCCCGCGGGCCGTTCCCCTTCCGGTGCCGCTATCGGCGGATGCCGAGGCGCTCGATGATCGAGCGGTAGCGGTTGATGTCGGTCTTGGTGAGGTACTTGAGCAGCCGGCGGCGCTGGCCGACCAGCAGCAGCAGCCCACGGCGGCTGTGGTGGTCGTGCTTGTGCATCTTGAGGTGCTCGGTCAGGTCGTTGATACGACGCGTCAGGAGCGCGATCTGCACCTCGGCGGAGCCGGTGTCGCCGGGCTTGGTGGCGTACTCGGCGATGATGGCGTTCTTGGTCGCGGTGTCGAGCGACATGCAGTGATCCTTCGCGGGCGCGTCACGGTCCGCACAGGGGGCGCGGACTCTGGATAAGTCGCGGACCGCAGGGCGCCCACCCCGCGGCCGTCGTCGGACAGGCTACCAGCGGGCCCCCGCTGCGCCCAAATGCGCGCTCCCCCCAGGCGGCGGCATCGTCGCAGGTCAGAGCCGCTCCCGGCCCGACCGCCGAGGGTCAGAGGCCCTCGGCCTCGGGCTCGAGAGGCGGCGGGGCGGTGAGCCCGCGCTGCCGCCGGCCCGACAGGTAGGCACGGCGGACGGCGAGCGCACGCTCGAGCTCGACGGTGATGCGCTCGGCGAAGTGCTTGCGGTAGAGCCGGTCGGTGGCCGAGTAGACGGTCGCGTAGAAGGCCGCGAACCCGCCGAGGAAGGCCGCGACGCGCATCGAGGCGTGGGTGAGGGCGTGCCCGTCGACCGCGCGGCCGATCACCTCCGGGTCGGAGAGGCCGGCCAGCCACACCGTCTGCACCTGCACGCGGATCGCGACGTAGCCGAAGATCACGAAGAACGCCCACACCACGATGCCGATGAGCGACACCTGGACCAGCTGGGCCACGACCATGGCGAGCAGCAGGTTGGCGCGCTGGCGGGCGGTCATGGGGACGACGAGGTCGAGGTCGGGCAGGTCCTCGACGTCGCCCTCGAGCGGGGTCCCCACGGCGGCGGCGACGACGCCGGCGCGGTCCGTGGACTCGTCGACCTTGGCCAGCTCGCGGCGCGCGCGGGTGATGACGAAGAGCACCGCGACCGCCGCCAGCACCAGCAGCGCGCCGCCGACGGTGCTCGCGGTGCCGGATCCCATCGCCTGCCACACGCCGGGGCTGAGATAGAGGAACGTGACGACGAGCAGCATGAGCGGGAGCACGCGGGTGACCAGCTGGCCGAGGTCGCCGAGCTGCTGGAAGGTCCAGCGCAGCGCCCAGCCCGTCATCGCCACGAGCGTGTAGCGGGTGACGACGTACACGATGACCAGCAGCAGGATCGGGCCGACGATCGCGCCGAGCAGGCCCTCGAGCGAGCGGTCGAACGCGAACGAGAGCGCCGTGGGCACGAGGACGAACAGGAGCAGCCAGGTCGGGGTGACCCGGTCGGGCAGCGACCACGGCCGCGCGCCGCGACGGCGGTTCCAGACGACGGAGCCGACGACGAAGCCGACGATGATGGCTGCGGCGAGACCGACGCCGACCTTGTCGTCGGCGCGGTAGGTGACCGCGAACAGGTCGAGCACGAAGAGGACGGCGAGGGCGGGGAGCGCGCGCGTCCAGACGTCGCGGCCGGCCGAGTAGTCCTCGACGAACATCGGCAGCCCGCGGCGGATGAACCACTTCTCGGTGGCGCGCAGCGGGTCCGGGGCGGTGGAGGCCTCGGCGTGGCGCGGCTCAGCCGACAAGGCGCCGTGCCTCGTCGACGTCGCGGGCCATCTGCGCCACGAGGTCGGCGAGCGCGTCCGGACCCTCGTAGCGGATCTGGCCGCGGATCCGCTCGACGAAGTCGAC
>JBGAJT010000297.1:0-4340 GCA_044224785.1 Candidatus Nanopelagicales bacterium
GGGAGGGCGAGGACCGGTTCGCCCTCGTGGACCTCGCCGGTGAGCACGAAGCCGTAGCGCTCGTAGAACGGGATCGGCGTCGCCGGCCCCGGGTGGCACGAGACGAGCAGGACGTCGCCGTCGGGCCGGGTGCGCACGTGCTCGACCACGCGGTCGATCGCGGCGGCGCCGTAGCCCTTGCCCTGGTGGCGCTGGTCGATCAGCAGGCGCCACAGGAAGTACGGGCCGAGCAGCGTCGGGTCGGGATCGGTGATGCCGTCGCTGATCATCACGAAGCCGACGAGCTCGTCGTCGGCGTAGACCACGCGGAACCACGCCTTCGCCTCGGGGTGCTGCACCGCGTCGTCGAGGGACTGCGCGACGTCCGCGACGTACTCGGACTGCTCCTCGCTCACCCGTAGGGCGAGCACGGCGTCGCGGTTCTCGTCGGTGATCTCACGCAGCTCGACGACGGGCACGGCGCCTCCTGGTCAGGTGGTGCGGTTCTTGGCGGCGGCGATGCCGAGACCGACACCGATGCCGAGACCGGCTGCGCCGGCGACCATCGCGGGCACGTAGTAGCGCTGGTTCATCCGGGCGCGGCGGTAGTCGTGGATCTCCCAGCCGACGGCGCGGGCGTGCTTGCGCAGCGCGCCGTCGGGGTTCACGGCGGCCGCGCGGCCGACGACCGAGAGCATCGGGACGTCGTTGGCCGAGTCGGAGTACGCCGTGCACCGGACGAGGTCGAGGCCCTCGCGCTCGGCGAGCGCGCGCACCGCCTCGGCCTTCGCCTTGCCGTGCAGCGGGGCACCGACGAGCCGGCCGGTGTAGACGCCGTCCTCGATCTCGCTGACGGTGCCGAGCGCCCCGGTGAGCCCGAGCCGGCTGGCGATGATCGCGGCGAGCTCCACCGGGGTCGCCGTCACGAGCCACACGCGCTGCCCGCGGTCGAGGTGGCCCTGCGCGAGGGCGAGGGTGCCCGGCCAGAGCTTGCGCGCCATGAGCTCGTCGAAGATCTCCTCGCCGAGCCCCACGACCTCGTCGACCCGCTTGCCCTTCACGAAGGCCAGGCCCGCCTCGGTGGCCGACGCCATGTCCTCGAGGTCCTCGGACCCGTTCACCACGAACTTGGCCTGCTTCCAGGCGAAGTCGCCGACCTCGCGCGCGGTGAAGAAGTTGCGCTTGGCCAGGCCGCGGGCGAGGTGGAAGACGCTGGCGCCGCGCATGACGGTGTTGTCGACGTCGAAGAACGCCGCACCGGTGAGGTCGGGCTCGACGACTCGGGGCGGGGCGACCTCGGCAGCGGCCGCCGACGCCTCGCCCGCGACCTGCGACGCGCGGATGAGCTCGGTCGGGTTCGTCGACGCCATGCGGAGAGCCTAGGGCCTGCACGCCGGCGGGGGCGTGGGTCCGGCGGGCGAGGTCCGCAGTCCGACGGGCCGGGCAGGGGCGCCCTGTGACACGATCGTCGGGTGACCGTGAGCACGGCGACGAACCTCGCCGACCTGCTGCGCGCGACGGCTGCCGAGCGGCCCGACGCCGTGGCCTTCGTCGACGCGCCCACCGGCCGCGAGACCACCTGGGCGACCCTCGACGCGTCGGTCGACGCGATGGCCGCCGGCCTGCTGCGCCACGGCCTGCACCGCGGCGACCGGCTCGCTCTCATGCTGGGCAACCGCATCGAGTTCGTCGCGACCTACTTCGCCGCCCTGCGCTGCGGCCTCGTCGTGCTGCCGCTCAACACGGCGTACACCGCGCACGAGGTGCACGACCTGGTCACCCGCTCGAGCGCGCGGATGCTCGTCACCGACGAGAGCGTCGAGGCCCTGGCCGCCGAGGGCTGCGCGGGCACCGGCACCGAGCTCGTGGTGGTCGGCGACGACGCGTTCACGGCGATCGAGCGCGCGGGGCACCGTGCCGACGCACCGCGGCCCGAGCTCGGCGAGTTCGACCCGGAGTCGCTGGCGGTCCTGCTCTTCACGTCAGGCACGAGCGGCCCCTCGAAGGGCGCGATGCTCAGCCACCGCGCGCTCATCGCGAACATCGAGTCGCTGCGGTCCCTCGACCCGGCGCCCATCGGCCCCGACGACACGGTGCTGATCGTGCTGCCGATGTTCCACGTCTACGCGCTCAACGCGGTGCTGGGCATGGCGATCGCCACCGGTGCGCGCAGCGTCCTGTTGCCGAAGTTCTCGCCGGTGCCCTCGCTGGAGACCGTGCAGCGCTACGGCGTCACCAACGTCCCCGCGGCGCCCCAGGTGTTCGTGGCGTGGTCGCACGTGCCCGACCTCGCCGACCGGCTGGCCGGCGTACGCACCCTGGTGTCGGGCGCTGCGCCGCTCTCGCCCGCGGTGTTCCGCGCCTACGAGGAGCTCGGCACGCCGGTGTGGGAGGGCTACGGGCTCACCGAGGCCGCACCCGTCGTCGCGTCGACGATGGTCCACCAACGCCCCAAGCCCGGCTCCGTGGGATCCCCGCTGCCCGGCGTCGAGGTCCGCCTCGTCGACGAGGACGGCGCCGACGCCGACGAGGACGACCCCGGCGAGATCTGGGTCCGCGGCGCGAACCTGTTCAGCGGCTACTGGCCCGACGGCGAGGGCGGTCCCGACGCCGAGGGCTGGTACGCCACCGGCGACGTTGCCTACGCCGACGAGGACGGCGACCTCCACCTCGTCGACCGCCGCCGCGACCTCATCATCGTCAGTGGCTTCAACGTCTACCCGTTCGAGGTCGAGACCGTCATCGCCGCGCACCCCGACGTCGCGGAGGTCGCCGTGGTCGGCGTCCCCGACGTGCACACCGGCGAGACCGTGAAGGCCTACGTCGTACCCGTCGCGGGGCGCGCCCTGCGCCGCGACCAGGTCGTCGAGCTGTGCGAACAGCGGCTGGCGCGCTTCAAGTGCCCGTCGGTCGTCGAGATCGTCGAGACGCTGCCGCACACGACCACGGGCAAGATCGCCCGCGCGCGGCTGCGCGAGCAGCAGCCGTGACCGGGGCCTCCGGGCCGCGCATCACGCTCGTCGGCAAGCCGGGCTGCCACCTGTGCGACGACGCCCGCGTCGTCATCGAGCAGGTCTGCGCCGACACCGGCGAGTCCTACGCCGAGGTCTCGATCTACGACGACCTCGAGATGGCCGACCTGTACTGGGAGCAGGTCCCGGTGACCCTCGTCGACGGCGTCCAGCACGCCTTCTGGCGCGTCGACGCTGCCCGCCTGCGCGCGGCCCTGGTCGCCCCGGCTCCGCAGTAGCGCTGTCGCCCCTCCAAGCCCCGGGCTACGGTGGCAGCACCAGTAAGGGGACCCTTGCCATGACGATCACCGATTCCCGCACCAACGCCGAGCGCGTCGCCGCGCTCGAGCCGGTCGCGGCCCGCGAGCTGGACCGGCACCTCTCCATGGCCAAGGAGTGGTTCCCGCACCAGTACGTCCCGTGGAGCGAGGGCTCGGACTTCGACGGCGAGTACGACGGCGCGCCGTGGGACCCGGAGCAGTCGCGGATCGACGCCGTCGGCCGCACGGCGCTGGTCGTGAACCTGCTCACCGAGGACAACCTCCCGAGCTACCACCGCGCGATCGTCGCCTCGACCGGTCGCGACAGCGCCTGGGGCGAGTGGGTGCACCGGTGGACCGCCGAGGAGGGCCGGCACGGCACGGCGATGCGCGACTACCTCACGGTCACGCGCGCGGTCGACCCGGTGGCGCTCGAGCGGGAGCGGATGGACCACATGGCCCGCGGCTTCTCGTCCGAGGTCGAGGGCGACGTCCTCACGGGGACGGCGTACGTGTCGTTCCAGGAGCTGGCCACGCGCATCTCGCACCGCAACACCGGACGGCACACCGACGACCCCGGCTGCGACCGGCTCCTCGCCCGCATCGCGGCGGACGAGAACCTCCACATGCTCTTCTACCGCAACGTGATGGCGGCGGCGTTCGAGCTCGACCCGGACGCCACGATGGTCGCGGTCGACTCGGTCGTGCAGGACTTCCAGATGCCGGGCAATGAGGTGGAGGGCTTCACCCGGCGCTCGGTGCAGATCGCGCTCGCCGGCATCTACGACCTGCGGATCCACCACGACGAGGTGCTCTCGCCGGTGCTGCGCGCCTGGGACGTGTGGGACCGCACCGATCTCGGCCCGCAGGGCGAGGCCGCGCGCGAGCGCCTGGCCGCGTTCATGGCCGGGCTCGACGCCGCAGCCAGCCGGTTCGAGGAGAAGCGCGCCGAGCGCGCCGAGCGCCAAGAAAGAGACGCATCGCATGATTGCGATCGTATCGCACCACGCCTCGACACCCAAGCCACCGGCGATTCGGCACGGGCGAGGGGGGTCGGTGAACGAGAATCGCGCACCTCGATCGAGTACAC
>JBGAJT010000298.1:0-4335 GCA_044224785.1 Candidatus Nanopelagicales bacterium
CCCCGACGCTGAAGAAGTACGTGGAGAGCATCGGCGCCAACTTCGGCCGGGTGCGCATCATCAAGCTCGAGCCCGCCACCCACGAAGAGGCGCTGAAGAGCTTCCACCGCGACGACAACAACCGCCTCAACCCCGAGGGCGAGGGCTGGGTGCTGCGCCTGTTCATGCAGCTGACGCACAACCCCGACTCGTACATGGTGCTGCGCGAGGACATCAACGACCCGTCGACCGAGACCCGCATCGCGCTGCCCGCCGGCGCCCAGCTGCTCGTCGACTCCGAGCGCATGTGGCACTCGGTCTGGCACCAGGACCCCGCCGGCGAGCCGCGCTACTGCCTCATCACCTCGGTGGAGTCCGGCCCCGACCTCGAGAAGTGGGTCTGGGAGAACAACCCGGTGCAGCGCGTCGAGAGCGCGACGCTGGACCAGAAGACCGCCGTCGAGGGCGAGATCCACGCCCAGGAGCGCCGCGCCGCCCGGACCGCGTTCTACGGGTACGACCCGACGATGGTCATGTCCGAGGCGTAGGGCACGAGGAGCGCTAGGGCACGAGGTGCGCAGCGCGGGGCGGAGGGAGCCGCCGCGTGCGCCGCGTGAGACCGGACACACCCCGGGTTAGGGTTACCTAACCTGGGGTTGCCGTCTGGAATGATGGGCCCCGACCCCCTGGACGCGTCGACCCCGAGGACTCCGCATGGCCAGCTACACCGAGAACGGCTACACCAAGCTCGAGGCGTTCCGCGAGAACGGCTACGTCGTGCTGGAGCCGTACGCGGGCGAGCAGCCCGAGAGCGAGTGGCGCGACATCGAGTTCGTCGACTGGAAGTCCTCGGGCGAGACCCGCTTCGCGCCGCTGGCCTCGGCGTACGGCGACCTCGAGTGCGACGGGTTCTGGAACCACACGCCGGCCAAGACCGACAAGGACGGCGTCTGGGTGCCGGAGCAGGTCGCGAAGGCGCCCACGCTCGTCGAGCGAGCGCAGGAGCCGGGCGCGAACATCGGCCGCTGCCGGGTCATCGAGCTGCAGCCCAACGAGTACGGCGAGTGCCTCTACAACCTGCACCGCGACGACAACAACCGGCTCAACCCCGAGGGCACCGGCTGGATCGTGCGCGGCTTCTTCAACCTCACCGACGACGCGGACTCGATGATGGTCCTGCGCGAGGTGAAGGACGACGCCGCGACCGAGACGCGCATCGCGCTGCCCGCCGGCGCGCAGCTCATCGTCGACACCCAGCGGCTCTACCACGCGGTCTACCACCGCGGCGACGAGGCCCGGTACTGCCTCATCACCTCCTGGGAGTCCGGTCCCGAGCTCGACGCCTACATCGAGAAGCACCGCGGTGTCGCCTACGTCGAGAGCTACCCGCTCACCGACGAGGAGATCGCCGCCGGCGAGGCGCTCGCGCAGAGCAAGCGCGACGCCCGCGCCGCGGCCCTCGCCGCGCGCGGCCAGGACCCGCGCTTCGGTGACGGCACCCTCACCGTGCTCGAGGAGCAGATGGGCGGCGGCATGGAGATGGAGCAGCTCTCCGAGGCCTGAGGGCTTCCCGCTTGACGGCGTACGCCGGTCCGCGCGAACCTCGGGTCATGACCTCCGAGCCGCGCAGCCTCCTCGCCGCGGCCGTCGACGGTCGATTTCGCCGGCGCTGACCGCGCCGTCCTCCCACGCCGCAGGTCAGCGCGCCCCGGTCCCTAGACTCGTGGCGCCCCTCGCCCGACGGGCCCGGTACAGGAAGAGACAGCATGTCCGCCCCGAACAAGTCGTTCGACCCGGTCGAGGTCGCCGCACTGAGCCAGGAGAGCGTCGACGCCGCAGTCGCCGACGCGCTCGCCGCGGTCGCCGCGGCGTCCGACCTCGACGCGCTCAAGGAGGCGCGGCTGGCCCACGCGGGCGACCGCAGCCCGCTGGCGCTCGCCAACCGCGAGATCGGCGCGCTGCCGCCCCAGGCCAAGGCCGAGGCCGGCAAGCGCGTCGGCGAGGCGCGCGGGAAGGTCCGCGAGGCGCTCGAGCGCCGTCAGGTCGAGCTCGAGGACGAGCGAGACGCGCGCGTCCTCGTCGAGGAGGCCGTCGACGTCACGCTGCCTTACGACCGCCGTCCGGCGGGTGCGCGCCACCCGCTCACGACGATCATGGAGCGCATCGAGGACGTCTTCGTCTCGATGGGCTGGGAGGTCGCGGAGGGTCCCGAGGTCGAGGCCGAGTGGACGAACTTCGACGCGCTCAACATCGGGCCCGACCACCCGGCGCGGACGATGCAGGACACCTTCTTCGTCGGCACCGAGGACAGCGGTGTCGTGCTGCGCACGCACACCTCGCCGGTGCAGATCCGCACCATGCTCGACCGCGAGCCGCCGATCTACGTGATCTGCCCGGGCAAGGTGTTCCGCACCGACGAGCTCGACCAGACCCACACGCCGGTGTTCCACCAGGTCGAGGGTCTCGTCGTCGACGAGGGCATCACGGTCGCCGACCTCAAGGGCACGCTGGACCACTTCGCCACGGCGATGTTCGGTCCGGAGACCCGTACGCGCTGGCGTCCGTCGTACTTCCCGTTCACCGAGCCCTCGCTTGAGTTCGACATCTGGTTCACCGCGGCCAAGGGCGGCCCGCGGTGGATCGAGTGGGGTGGCTGCGGGATGGTGAACCCGCGCGTGCTGCGCGCCGCGGGCATCGACCCGGACCGCTACTCCGGCTTCGCGTTCGGCATCGGCATCGAGCGCACCCTCATGTTCCGCCACGACGTCACCGACATGCGCGAGATGGTCGAGGGCGACGTGCGGTTCACCACCCAGTTCGGCATGGAGGTCTGATGCGCGTCCCGCTGTCATGGGTGCGGGAGTACGTCGACCTCCCCAGCACCGAGACGCCCGAGTCGATCGGCGAGCGCCTCGTCACCGCCGGCCTCGAGCTCGAGTCCGTCGACCACCTCGGCGCCGACGTGCGCGGCACGCTGGTCGTCGGGCACGTGCGCTCGATCGAGGAGCTCACCGGCTTCAAGAAGCCGATCCGCTGGTGCCAGGTGGAGGTCGGGGCCGCGCACGGCCACCCCGACACCCCGGGCGTGCGCGGCATCATCTGCGGCGCCCGCAACTTCGTCGAGGGCGACCTGGTCGTCGTCGCGCTCGCGGGCAGCGTGCTGCCCGGCGGCTTCGAGATCGCCTCGCGCGAGACCTACGGCCACATCTCCGACGGGATGATCTGCTCCGAGCGCGAGCTCGGGCTCGGCGAGGACCACGACGGCATCATCGTGCTGCCGGCGGGGACCGCCGAGGTCGGCGACGACGCCGGTCCGGTGCTCGGTCTCGGCGACTCCGTCCTCGAGTTCTCCATCACGCCCGACATGGGCTTCTGCCTGTCGATGCGCGGCATCGCGCGCGAGCTGTCGCACCTGTACGGCGTGCCCCTGAAGGACCCGGGCCTCGAGCTCGTCGACCTGCCCGCGCCCGTCGACGGCACGCCGCACGAGTGCGTGGTCGACGACCTCGAGGGCTGCGACCTGTTCACCCTGCGCACGATCGTCGGCTTCGACCCGAAGGCGCCGTCGCCGTACTGGATGAAGCGTCGTCTCGCGATGAGCGGGATGCGGCCGGTGTCGCTCGCCGTCGACGTCACCAACTACGTGATGCTCGAGACCGGGCAGCCGCTGCACGCGTTCGACCGCGCGAAGCTGCAGGGCCCGATCGTCGTGCGCCGGGCGCGCGCGGGGGAGCAGCTCGAGACGCTCGACCACGTCGAGCGCACGCTCGACTCCGCCGACCTGCTCATCACCGACGACCGCGGTCCGATCGGCCTCGCCGGCACGATGGGCGGCCTCGACACCGAGATCGACGACGACACCTCCGAGATCGCGCTCGAGGCCGCGCACTTCCTCGCGTCGGCGGTGGCGCACATGTCGCGCCGCCACAAGCTGTCCAGCGAGGCGGGCCGTCGCTTCGAGCGCGGTGTCGACCACGTGCTCGCGCCGTACGCGTCCGCCCGCGCGGCCGCGCTGCTGCTCGAGCACGGCGGCGGCTCCTACGTCGGCATGACGGCCGTCGAGGCCGCGCACGAGCCGGTCGTGGTCGAGATGCCCGTCGACCTGCCCGCACGGGTCGCCGGCATCGACGTCGACGGCGCCACCGTCGTCGAGCGGCTCGCCGCCGTCGGCGCCTCGGTGGCCGACGCCGACGCCGACGTGCTGCGCGTGACCCCCCCGTCCTGGCGGCCCGACCTCACCGACCCGGCCGACCTGGTCGAGGAGGTGCTGCGCCTGGGCGGCTACGACTCCATCCCGGCGACGCTTCCCTCAGCACCCGCCGGCTTCGGCCTCACGTCCGCCCAGCGCGCCCGTCG
>JBGAJT010000299.1:0-4318 GCA_044224785.1 Candidatus Nanopelagicales bacterium
CCGGAACCTGCTACACGACCATGGACACGAAGTGGCCAGTGTCGCCGACCTCGGCAGGCCGAGGTGCCGGAGTCGCCTCCGACGCCGCGGCCAAGGTCCGCGAGCTCACGTCCGGCTTCGCCGTTGACTCCCTGGTTGACAGCAGCTCGACGAGCCGCATCCGATCCTCGATGGCCCGCAGCACCACGCGACTGGCTTGGAGGTCGCCCGCAGCCGCCCTCTTCCACGCCCGCTCCTCGATGACCTCGAGGTCCGCGAAGGACGCTCCAACGTAGGAGTCGGCGGCCATCCGCTGCCGGCGCGCCAGGCAGCGCTGTGCCGCTCTCCAAGCGCCGGATCTGTCAGCGAAGCCGAGCTCGAGCGCGATCTCGTCGAACGACATGCCGTCCATCGCCAGCTCCACCGCGCGGGCAGCGCGGTACGCGGCCAGGGTCTTGCTCATCGACGCACCCAGAACGTCATGGCAGTCCCAGCCTCCAACTGCGCGCGCATCAGTCCTCGGACCATGTGCGTCCGCACGATGTCGAGCGCCATGCTCCGCACCTCCTCACTGAAGCGGTTGTCCTTGTCCGTCGCGGCCACGAGCTGCGTCTCGATGCGCCGCAGCGCTCGCTCGTAGTCCTTCGCGGCCCTGTACGCGAGGGACTCCGCCTGCCGTCGCAGCTCGTCCCCGCGGTCCTGGCCGGTCGCACCTGACACTCGTTCGGCGGCCACCTCGAAGCGCCTGCGGTTCGCCGACTCGCTCATCGTGGACTCCTCGACACGACCGAGCCCACCCGCGGGCTCGAGAGTTGACCACAGTTTGACCACAGTTCTCCTGCGTACCGATCCGTGCCGACCCGTCCTGCGGAGCCCCGCTGAGCACGGATCAGGGACGAGACGGGATGGCCTGGAACCCCCTGGAGTACCCGGCTGGTTGGGGGTTCGAATCCCTCCGGGCGCGCCCCACCGGTGTTCGGTTCCGGCTGATGCGTGCCGTACCGGCTCCGGCTGTCGCGTGACGCGGTTCCGCCTGATGCGTGTCGGTGGTTCCGCCTGATCCGTGACGCTCCGCGCGTGGTGGTGCGGCTCGGTCAGAGTCAGCCCCGCGCCCGCCGCGTCGATCGAGAGCCGGTGCCGGCCACGTCACCATGCTCGTGCACGGAGCGGCTGCGGGTGAACGCGACCGCGGAGCCGCGGGAGAACTGACCGGTCGGCTGAGGTCCCACTGGGCCGTCCGCCCCTACGCTGCGCCGGTGCCGGAGAGCGGACGCTCAGGAGGCGGGAAGGAGCGCCAGTCGCTCGCCCGCCCTGTCGGGCTGTTCGCGCTGACGAGCGCTCTGGCGTTGGCGGTGACGGTGGTGGCCGTCGTGGTCCTGCTCCGCGACAGCAGCCGTTCGGAGGCGATCAAGGACGCGAAGTCGCTGACCGACACGTATGCCAGGACGGTGGTCGTCCCCGAGCTCACGGATGCCGTGCTGGACCTCGACCCGAAGGCCACCGCCGAGTTCGCGGCCAAGGTGGGGCCCCGCCTCGCCGACCCGCGGGTCATCCGCATCAAGATCTGGCGCGACGACGGCACGATCGTCTACAGCGACGAGCCGCGTCTCATCGGCCGCGCCTTCGAGCTCGAGGAGGAGCTGCAGGCGGTCCTGAAGGCCGGCGGCGACGAGGCGGAGATCGGCGACACCCACAACGCCGAGAACGAGTTCGAGAAGAGCGAGGACATCGTCCTGGAGGTCTACACCCGCGTGCAGACCCCGTCGGGACGCTCGGCGCTGTTCGAGGAGTACGTGCCCTACGACGCCGTCCAGGACCAGAGCGCCTCGATCTGGTGGGCGTTCGCGCCGATCGTCGTCGCAGCCCTCGCGCTCCTCTGGCTCGTGCAGCTGCCGGTGGCGTGGTCGATGGCGCGCCGGATCCGCGACGGCCAGAACGACAGGGAGCGCCTGCTGCGTCGCGCCCTGGACGCGTCGGACACCGAGCGTCGCAGGATCGCAGCCGACCTGCACAACGGCGTCGTCCAGACGATGGCCGGGGCGGCGTACTCGTTGGGAGCCGTGGAGAACCAGCTTCCACCGGACACCTCCGCAGAGGCGGCGCAGCTGCTGGCCGATGCGTCGAGCGCGACGCGCGGCTCGCTGCGCGAGCTGCGCACCCTGCTGGTCGACATCTACCCCGCGCGGCTGCGCGAGGTCGGGCTCGAGGCGGCCCTGCACGACCTCGCCGCGCCGCTGCAGGCACGGGGCGTCGCCACCCGGGTGTCGGTCGAGCTTCCTGAGAGGCCGCCGGAGGACGTCGAGGCCCTGATCTACCGCACGGCGCAGGAGGCAGTGCACAACGTGCGCGACCACGCGTCGGCATCGCACGTCGAGGTCTCGCTGATCGCCGACCGCCCCGGCTGGCACCTGACCGTCGACGACGACGGACGTGGCCTGGACGACGAGGCGCGCGCTCTCCTCGACTCGCACGACGCGCCAGCACCTACGGGCGAGCACATGGGGCTGCGGCTCCTGCGCGAGAACGCGGCCGACGCCGACGGCGTCCTCGAGATCGGCGGATCACCTCTCGGTGGGGTTCGCGTGAGGCTCATCATCGGCAGGTCGACGGGAGCTGGGTGACCATGATCAACGCGACCGCGCAGCGCGGCGACGCCAGCGAGCCCGGCGCTCCTGTGCGCCTGCTGGTGGTCGACGACCATCCGATCGTGCGCTCCGGGCTGGCCGGGCTGATCTCGACCGATCCGCGCCTCGAGCTCGTCGGATCCGTGTCCAGCGGCGAGCAGGCGCTGGTCGCAGTGACCGAGCGGGTCGTCGACGTCGTGCTCATGGATCTTCGCCTCGGTGGCATGGACGGTGTCGAGGCGACGCGCCGGCTGCTCGAGATCGCCCCGGAGGTCGAGGTCCTCGTGCTCACGACGTCGAGCGATCGTGACGACATCCTGCGCGCGTTCGACGCCGGCGCCTGCGGCTACATCCTCAAGGACGCCGATCCCGCGGAGCTCGTGCAGGCGATCCATGCCGCGATGCGCGGCGAGTCGCCCATGGCGTGGCGGACGGCGCGCACCCTGGTCGACTCCCGCACCCCCGAAGGTGCCGGCGACGCCGTCTCCTCGCCGAGCAACGGGACCGAGCCCGTCGACGTCCAGCACCTCACGGCCCGCGAGCGCGAGGTCCTGCTGCTCCTGCGCGACGGCCTCACCAACCGGGACATCGCACAGCGTCTGGGCATCAGCGAGTCCACCGTCAAGGCGCACCTGACGTCGATCTTCCAACGCCTCGGCGTCCGCGACCGCACCCAGGCAGCGCTCTGGACGCAGCGCAACCTGCCGTAGGACCCGACTTCTTGCGCGTGCCGGCCGATGGGGCCACCGCGCTCCATGCCTGGAGCACGGCCGCTCACGAGTGGTGACCGACGACGTGCTGGGATGTCGGCGTGGCAGGGATGGCGGTCGAGGTCCTCGGCGACGGCGACGACGTCGTCCTCGTGCACGGCGCGCTGAGCTGGGGGCGCGACACGTTCGCGGCGCAGCTGCCCCTCGCCGACCGCGTCCGGCTGCACGTCGTCGACCGTCGCGGCTACGTCGCGGCCGGCCCGCCGGTCGAGGGCGCGGTGGGCTGGCCCGTCGACGTACCGGACCTCGTCGCCCTGCTCGAGGAGCTCGGCGGGGCGCACCTCGTCGGGCACTCGTACGGCGGTGTCGACGCGCTGATCGTGGCCGGGCAGCGACCGGATCTCGTGCGCTCTCTGGTGGTCGTCGAGCCGCCCGTCTACGACCTCGCCGACGACGCCGAGGTGACAGCGCTCGCGGCCCGCATCGGCGAGGTGTTCGCACGCGGACCGCAGCTGACGCCCGAGGAGTTCTACGCGCAGTGGTCCGCCCTGGTGCTCGGGCTGCACGACCGCGTGGTGCATTACGCCGTGCACCACTGGACGCCGGAGCACCGTGCCGCCGCCGATGCGACGCGGTTGGCTTCGATGCGCGTTCTGATCTGGTCGACATTCTCTGTCGATTTTTCGTCGAGCCATCGCCCGCGCAGGACGAACCGGGACGCCTTGGCGAGCGTCATGCGGCCGGAGGCGGCGGCGATGGCCGCCGGCCATCCGTCGTTGCTGGCGCCGCCGACGCTGTACTTCGGGGCCGAGCTCGACGCCGGGACCATCCAGGCAATGATGGAGACCTTGGGCGTGCCGATCGACCGGGTGCTGCACGGCGAACAGAGCTTCACCTATGAACGGCTTGTACATGCCGGCGACGTGCTGACCCTCCGCTCGAGCATCGCCGACATCAGCGAAAAGAAGGGCGGCAGGATGGAGTTCGTCACCAAGGTGACCAAGG
>JBGAJT010000029.1:0-19070 GCA_044224785.1 Candidatus Nanopelagicales bacterium
CCTTCTGGAATCGGCGGGGATTCCGCACGTCGTCCTGAACGCCCGCCTCGTGACGAGCAGCGGGCGCTTCGTCGCCGTCGCCGACGCCTGGCTGGACGACGTCGGCCTCGCGATCGAGGTCGACAGCAAGGCCTATCACTCAGTCGGCGACGACTTCGACCGCACGATCCGACGCAATGCTCGCTACGCCGCGGCCGGCGTACCCGTCGTCCCCGTGCTGCCGTCCGATCTCCATCGACGACCGGTGGCGGTGCTGCGCTCTATCGAGGAAGCACGGCAGCAGGCTCTGCGCGCAGGTCGGCCCGACGTCCACGTCGAGGTCACGCGTGACGAGATCGCCCGGGTCCGACCATGGCCCTGGGGAGCTTGACCTGCACCTAGTGCAGGTTGGGGCACATCGACAGCGGGGAAGGAGGGTGGGTACGTCAGGGAGGTGATGAGTATTTCGGTTCCGAGATACTTGTCTCGGAACCGAAGTATGTGTCAGGGTGTCCCCAGTTCGGAGCAACGGAGCTCCGGCCAGCAGAATGGGGCACGTCATGAGCGCAACCCTGGTCGTCCGTCACCCCGTGACCGACTACGCCGCCTGGCACGCCGTCTACGACGAGCTCGAGCCGCTGCGGACGTCGCACGGCTGCACCGGCAAGAACGTCATGGTGGCGCCCGGCGACCCCAACGACGTCTTCGTCACCCACGACTTCCCCACTGTCGAGCAGGCCGAGTCCTTCGCCCACGACCCCGCCCTCAAGGAGGGCATGCAGCGCGCCGGTGTTGCGGGTCCCCCGCGGATCGAGATCTTCACGAGTGTCTGAACCCACTCCACGACGTCGCCCCGGGAGGGCCGGTTCCGACCGGCCCTCCCCGGCCGCGCTCGGCGTGGTCCGCGTCGGCCCGGACTTCGCCCACGAGTACCCCGACGGCGACGTCACCTCGACGGAGGCGCACGCGAGCCTCGTCCGCACCGGCGTCGCGCTGCTGCGCGAGCTCGACCGCCGGATCGAGGACACCTTCGGCGTCCCGCAGCCGGTGGCCACGGCGCTCGCCGTGATCGAGGGCGCCGACGGCCCGCTCACCCCGAGCGAGGTCAGCGCCCGCCTGGTCGTCCCCTCCGCGACGATGACCGCGACCCTCGACACCCTCGAGCGCCGCGGCTGGGTCGAGCGCCGCACCAACCCCGACGACCGCCGCAGCATCCTCGTGTCCGTCACCGAGGAGGGCCGGACGGTGGCCGACCAGCTGCTCGCCGGCATCCGCATCCTCGAGCAGGAGACCCTGAGCGGGCTCACCGAGCGCGAGCGCGCGACCCTGCTGCGCCTGCTCGGCAAGGTCCTCGCGCGCGCCGCCGAGGTGGCGGAGGAGCCGGCGGCACCGCTGCAGGGTCGACGCAACCGCCCGCCGCGCGCGCACCTGCAGTAGCCGGGCTCCTCCTCGCGCCGACCTCCGTCGTGGGCCGTCATGCGGCACAGTCGGGGGATGGCCACGTCGTACGTCGTCCTGCGCTCGAGCACCGTCGCGGTCGTCGTCACCGACGACGACGCGGTGCCGCGGATCGTGCACTGGGGAGCGCCGCTCCCCGACCCGGACGCCGACGCGCTCGACGCGCTGCACGACGTCGCGATCCCGCAAGGGAGCCTCGACGTCGCCGTCCCGATGGGGCTGCTGCCCGAGCACGCCCGCGGCTGGTCGGCGTACGGCGGGATCTCGGCGCACCGCGGCGACGGCACCGGCTGGGCGCCGGTCCTGTCGCGGACGTCGAGCACCCATGCCGGGCAGACGTTCTCGTGGCGCGGCACCGACCAGCGCACCGGCGTCGTCGTGGCGATCGACCTGGTGCTCGACGAGCACGGCGTGCTCCTCGTGCGCACCGAGCTCACCAACGACGGCGACGACGTGCTGCACGTCGCCGGCCTCGCGCCGGTGCTGCCGGTGCCGCACCGCGCCGTCGAGGTGCTGAGCCTCACCGGCCGGTGGGCGCGCGAGGACGTCGAGACGCGCACCGTGCTCGACGTCGGCGCGCTCGTCCTGGAGAACCGGCGCGGCCGCACGTCGCACGAGGTGCAGCCCACGCTGATGGCCGGCACTCGCGCGTTCGCGCAGGAGAGCGGCGAGGTGTGGGCCGCGCACCTGGGCTGGAGCGGCGACCACAGCGTGCGCGCCGAGGTGCTCCCCGACGGACGCCGGTTCCTCGCGCTCGGCGAGCTGCTGCTGCCCGGTGAGGTGCGTCTCGCCCCGGGTGCGACGTACGCCGCCCCCGCGCTGCACGCCGCCTATTCCGCCTGCGGCCTGAACGGGATCAGCGACGCGTTCCACGAGCACGTGCGCGCGCGGCCGCGCCATCCGCGTACGCCGCGACCCGTGCTGCTCAACACGTGGGAGGCCGTCTACTTCAACCACGACCTCGACGAGCTGCGCCGCCTCGCCGACGCAGCCGCGCAGGTCGGCGTCGAGCGGTTCGTCCTCGACGACGGCTGGTTCCGCGGGCGCGACGACGACACGAGCTCGCTCGGCGACTGGTACGTCGACACCGCGAAGTACCCGGACGGGCTCGACCCGCTGATCGCCCACGTGACCGGGCTCGGGCTGCAGTTCGGCCTCTGGGTCGAGCCGGAGATGGTGAACCCCGACAGCGACCTCCACCGGGCGCATCCCGACTGGGTGCTCGGCGTCGACGGCGTCGAGCAGGTGCTCGCACGTCACCAGCTCGTCCTGGACCTCGCGCGGCCCGAGGTGTCGGCGTACCTGTTCGAGCGGCTCGACACCCTGCTCTCGCACCACGACATCGCCTACCTCAAGTGGGACATGAACCGCGACCTCGTGGCAGCCGGTGGGCGCGACGGCGCCGCCGGCGTCCACGCGCAGACCCTCGCGCTCTACGACCTGCTCGCCCGGCTCCGTCGCGCTCACCCAACCGTGGAGATCGAGTCGTGCGCGTCCGGCGGCGGCCGGGTCGACCTCGGGATCGCGGCGCACACGGACCGGTTCTGGACGTCGGACTGCAACGACGCCCTCGAGCGCCAGTCGATCCAGCGCGGCGCGTCGTACGTGATCCCGCCCGAGCTGATGGGCGCGCACATCGGCGGCGAGTGGGCGCACACGACCGCGCGCCGGCAGTGGTTCCCGTTCCGCGCTGCGACCGCGTTCTTCGGCCACCTCGGCCTCGAGTGGAACCTGCTGCACGCGAGCGCCGAGGACCGCGCCGCCGTCACCGAGACGATCGCGCGCCACCGCGAGCTGCGACCGCTGCTGCACCACGGGCGCACGGTCCGCATCGACCACCCCGACCGCTCCGCGCTCGCGCACGGCGTCGTCGCCCACGACTGTGGCGAGGCGCTCTACTCCTACGCGCAGCTCACCGCGCCCGACCGCACCGCGCCCGCACCGCTGCGCCTCGTCGGCCTCGACCCCGACCGCCGCTACCGCGTCGAGCGGCTGCTCCTCCCCGGCGCGAACTGGGCGCCGGGCAAGCACGAGCCGTCGTGGTACGCCGACGGCCTCGAGGCCTCGGGCGCTGTGCTCGCGGAGCTCGGCGTACCCCTCGGCATCCACGTCCCCGAGCAGGCGACGCTCGTCCACGCCCGCGCGCTCTGAACCACGACGGATGTTGCTCGAGCTGTTGGGGTGAAACGGCGCTCTTCACCCCAACAACGACAGCAACATGCAGTGGTTCCTCCGCCGCGGGTGACCGCGGGCAGGGTTGTATGGGGGCATGACGGAGACGTTGCGCTGGGGGATCCTCGGGGCCGGTCGCATCGCGACGACCTTCTGCGACGACCTCGCGCTGCTCGACGACCACGCCGTCGTCGCCGCCGGCTCGCGGCGCCCGGGAGGGGCCGACGAGTTCGCCGCGCAGTTCTCGGTGCCGAACGTGCACGGGTCGTGGGAGTCGCTGGTCGCGGACCCCGACGTCGACGTCGTCTACGTCGCGACCCCGCACCCGGCGCACCACGCGGCCGCGCTCCTCGCGCTGCGCGCCGGCAAGCACGTGCTCGTCGAGAAGCCGTTCACCATGGACGCCGACCAGGCGCGCGATCTCGTCGCGGTGGCGCGCGACAGCGACGTCTTCCTCATGGAAGC
Organism: Candidatus Nanopelagicales bacterium; assembly: GCA_044224785.1. Taxonomy (GTDB): domain Bacteria; phylum Actinomycetota; class Actinomycetes; order S36-B12; family CAIYMF01; genus Longivirga. Next base: position 4,075 of record JBGAJT010000029.1, read on the forward strand.
GATGTGGACCCGGTTCCTGCCGGCGATCGTCGCGCTGCGCGAGGTGGTCGCGGAGGGACGGCTCGGCGACCTGGTCGCGGTGCACGCCGACTTCGGCGTCGGCTTCGCGGAGGACCCCGAGGGCCGCTGGTTCAACCCGGCGCTCGGCGGCGGCGCGCTGCTCGACCTCGGCGTCTACCCGGTGTCGTTCGCGTCGATGCTGCTCGGTCCGCCGGCCCACGTGCTCGCCGCGAGCGATCCCGCCTTCACCGGCGTCGACGGCCACACCTCGGCGATCCTGCGCGACGGCCACGGCCGCCAGGCGCTCGTGTCGACGACGATGTTCGCCAACACCGAGACGCGCGCCGTCGTCGTCGGGCGCGACGCCCGCATCGAGGTCGACCGGATGTTCTTCAGCACGCGCGGCTTCACGCTGTTCTACAGCGACGACACCCCGGAGCGCGTCGAGCGGCCGTTCGAGGGCAACGGCATGCGCTTCGAGGCGATGGAGGTCGCGCGCTGCATCCGCGCCGGCCTGCGCGAGTCGCCCGTGATGCCGCTGGCGGAGACCGTGTCGATCGTCGAGACCCTCGACGAGATCCGCCGCCAGATCGGCCTCACCTACCCGGCCTGACCCGACGTGATCCTGGTCAGTCGCTGGCTGACCGGCCGCCCGGGTAGGTGGCAACCGACCACGATCACGCGCGCTGTCAGTGGGCGTAGGTCGGGGTGATGGTGGCGCGGGCCAGGGTGTGGAACGCGAGGTTGAACGACACCACGGCCGGGCTCGCCGACGCGTCGACCCCGAGGCTCGGGACGTCGACCGCGTGCACGACGAAGAAGTACCGGTGCGGCATGTCGCCCTGCGGCGGAGCGCACCCGCCGTACGCCGCGGTGCCGAAGTCGGTCGTCACGTGGAACGCGCCACCCGGCAGCGTCGCATCGGACTCCCCCGCACCGGTCGCGAGCTCGTGCACGTCACCGGGGACGTCGACGGCCACCCAGTGCCAGAAGCCCGACGGAGTCGGTGCGTCCGGGTCGAAGCAGGTGACGACGAAGCTCTGCGTGCCCTCGGGCTCGCCGCTCCAGCGCAGGTGCGGCGAGCGGTTCGCCCCGCCGGCCGAGTCGTGCACGTGCTCCAGCGGCGTCATCGACCCGCCGACGACGTCGTCGCTGGTGACGTCGAACTCGGGGACGGGCGGCAGGTAGTCGTAGGGGTCGGGCGCGACCCTGCGGTCCAGGCTCATCGATGCTCCTCACGCTGCGGATCGGCTGATCGCCTCGGGCCCAGCCAACCGCACGCGCGCGGCGGACGCAGCCCGATGCTCAGGACTCCCCGGGCGCGTGCTGGCGGCGCTGCGCGTGCGCGCGGGCGTGCTCGATCGCCGCCGGTGTGGAGGCGAACACGTGCCGCTCGTGCGCGAGCTCGTCGTAGACGCCGAGCCGGCTCAGCACCTGCTCGTGCTCGGGCCGCACGCCCGACAGCAGCACCGTGATGTGCCGCCCCTCGAGCCGGGCGATCGTGTCGCCCAGCACCGAGGCACCGGTGGCGTCGAGGCTCACCACGCGCGACATGCGCAGGATCACGACGCGTACGTCGGACACCTCCGACAGCTCGAGCAGGAACGCGTGCGCCGCCCCGAAGAACAGCGACCCCTCCAGCCGGTACGCGACGATGTGCTCCGACAGCAGCGCGGTCTCCTCGGCGTCGTGGCCGCTCGGGTCGAGCACCACCGCCTCCTCGTCGACGTGCGACGAGCGGGCCACCTGCTGCAGCGCGAAGAAGCCCGCGACGACGAGGCCCAGGATCACCGCGGTCACCAGGTCGAACGCGACCGTCGCGATGGCGGTCAGCACGAGCACCACGGCGTCGCCGCGCGTGGAGCGCAGCAGCGAGCGCACGCTCGACACCTCGACCATGAGGAACGACGTCGCGAGCAGGACGCCGGCGAGCGCCGACAGCGGGATGCCGGCCACGAAGCGCGCGAGGAACACGACGACGATCAGCAGCACCGCGGCGTGCACGATCGCCGCGAGGCGCGAGCGGGCGCCGCTGCGCACGTTCACCGCCGTGCGCGCGATCGCCGCCGTCGCGGGGATGCCGCCGAAGAACGGAACCGCGATGTTGGCCAGGCCCTGGCCGAACAGCTCCTTGTCGGGGTCGTGCCGCTCGCCGACGCTCATGCCGTCGGCGACCGTGGCCGACAGCAGGCTCTCGAGCGCGCCCAGCGCGGCCACCGCGACGGCCGGCAGCACGAGGCTCGACAGCGACGCCCACGGGATGTCGGGCACGGCCGGGAGCGGGATGCCCGCCGGTATGCTCCCGATCACGGGGACGGCGAGGTGCGCCACCGACACGACGACCGCGGCGAGGATCACGGCCGGCAGCGACACCGGCCACGCCGGACGGAACCGCACCGCGAGCAGCATCGCCGCGACGACGAGGCCGGCGATGATCGGCTCGGCCCAGTGCGGGTCCGACGCCCAGGTGCGCAGCGCGTCGAACGCGACCGCGACCACCTTCTCGCCGTGGCCGGGGACGCCGAGCGCCGCGGGCACCTGCTGGAGCGCGATGACGCACGCGATGCCGAGCGTGAAGCCCTCGACGACCGGCAGCGGGATGTAGCGCATCCACCGCCCCGCGCCCGTCCAGGCGAGGAAGAGGAGCAGGACGCCGGCCATCAGGCCGACCACCAGCACGGCCGAGCCGCCGAGCTGCGCCACGATCGGGACGAGGACGACCGTCATCGCGCCGGTCGGTCCCGACACCTGCAGGTTGCTGCCGCCGAAGGCCGCCGCCACCGCACCGGCGACGACCGCCGTGACCAGGCCGGCCTCCGCGCCGAGGCCGGACGTGATGCCGAACGCGAGCGCCAGCGGCAGAGCGACGACGGCGACGGTGATGCCGGCGATCAGGTCGCGCCGGGGATCGCGCTTGAGGGTGTCCCACTCGGCGCGCCCGGGCAGCAGGGCACGGCCCCGGTCCAGCGTGCGCGTGACGAACGAGGTGTCCGGCTGCGCCCCCGTGCTCATCGGCGGGCCTTGCGCAGCTCGCGGCCCAGGGCGCCCTGCTCCTCGGACACCTTGCGCAGGATCGCGCGGCCGGCCAGCAGCAGGTCCTTCACCTCGGGGACGCTCACCGAGTAGACGACCTCGCCCGCCTCGCGCCGCTGCACGACCAGGCCCGCGCGGCGCAGCACGGCGAGCTGCTGGGAGAGGTTGCTGGCCTCGATGTCGATGGCCGCGAGCAGCTCGTGGACGGCGTGGTCGCGCTCGGTCAGCAGCTCGAGGACGCGGATCCGGGCGGGGTGCCCGAGGGTGCGGAAGAAGTCGGCCTTGGCCTGGTACAGGGGCACGGGCACGCGAGGTCCTCAGGACGGTCCGATCGGTCGTGATGAAGTATCCGCACAGTTGCGAAATCATTCAAATCGAAGCCCCTCTGTGCACAGATCTGGGGACAAGCTGGGGATGAAGGGGAGCCCTCCGGAGGACAAGCTGTGCACATCCTGTGGGGTCGCGGTGGACGGTCGGCACGCCCGAAATTCCTTCCGGAAACCCCTTGTGCCCCTTGCCGAAACCCGGATAGAACTACGCCCACGCCGAGCACGACGGGCGGGACCGCGGAGGCGACTCCACGGACCAGGGAGAGCGAGACCGGACCACCAGCAGGCCGAGCGATCGGACTGCGGGAGACCGGAGGAGCGAACCCCGGGACGGGTCTCGAGACCGGGTGACCGGCGACGCCGAGAACGATCGGCGGGCCACGGAGCAACCCCTCGGGGAGGCACCAGGCGGCCGGAGCGGGCAACCGCGACGGAGGCCGGCCCGGCGGACGCGCACGGCGGCCGCTGACACGAGCGGTGGGCCAGGCGCAGGCTCCTCGGAGCCGACGCCACGGACGCCGGAGCGGGCAACCGCGACGGACGACGGGTCCGCAGCACGTGCGGCAGCATGGAAGCCTGCTCGCAGCGGTCGGGGCAACCTGGCCGCGGAGCAGGTGGACGTGCAGCGGGGCCCCTCGATCTCATACATCGAGGGGCCCCGCACCTATGTCCAGGATGACGCATCCCGGCAGCGGATCCGCGGCACGACACGGGCCGACGTGGTCGTCCTCACAGCCGATCGTCCGGCTCCCGGGGCTGCCTCCCCGGTCGCACGAGCCCCGGCCGCGCGAGCCCCCGTCGCGCCAGCCCCGGCTGCGCGAGCCGGCCGTCGAGCCACCGCCCTGCAGCTTCGTCCGACCCGTCCGGTCCGTCCGGTCGGTCCCGGTCGGCAGGCACGCCGCGCGAGCCCGCGGCGGCAGCGCCCGAGGTCCGGCGTACGCGCTCCCGCCGGGCCGCCTACGCTGCGGCACATGAGCGTCGAGCGACCCGAGCGGGGCGGTGCCTGGGACTTCCGCGGCCGGCTGCACCCGGAGTACTCCCCCCGCCGCGACGGCGACCCCGACCCCGGCGAGGTCGTGTGGGCCTGGGTGCCCTTCCAGGAGGACCCGGCCCAGGGCAAGGACCGCCCGATCGTGGTCATCGGCCGCGACGCCGACGACGCCGCGATCCTGGTGGCGCTCATGCTCTCCAGCAAGGACCACGACGGCGACCACGACTGGCTGCCTATCGGCGCCGGGCCCTGGGACGGCGAGCACCGGCCCAGCTGGGTGCGCGTCGACCGGCCGCTGGCCGTCACCGAGGACGGCGTACGCCGCGAGGGCGCGATCCTCCCGAAGGACGTGTTCCTCCGGATCGTCGAGCAGGCCGGCCGCCGCGCTGTCCCCAGCGGCACCGGAGCCACCCGGCCGAGGCAGCCGGCACCCGCCCCGGCCAAGCAGGGCCTGCTCTCGCGCCTCAGCCGGATCTTCCGCCGCAGCTAGCCGCGGGATCCCGCTGTCGACGGGTGATCACGCCGCCCTAGAAAGCGGCGTCATCACGCATCGACGGCGGGCTGGTCGCCGGGGTCGTCCTGCACCTCGGCGAGGCGGCCGCGCAGGAAGGCGCGCTCGGCGCCGTCGGACACCATGCCGAGCGCGCGCCGGTAGTCCGCAGCGGCCTCCTCGCGGCGACCGATGCGACGCAGCAGGTCCGCGCGCGTCGCGGGCAGGTAGTGCCAGGACCGCAGGGCCGGGTCGCCGGCGACGGCGTCGAGGACGGCGAGGCCGGCCTCGGGACCGTCGGCGAAGCTCACCGCGACCGCGCGGTTCACCTCGACGACCGGGCTCGGCCACACCTCCGCGAGCCGCTCGTAGAGCAGCGCGGTCGCGCGCCAGTCGGTGCTCTCCCACGTGACAGCCTCCGCGTGCGCGCCCGCGATGCAGGCCTGCAGCAGGAAGCGTCCGGCCGGGCGGTCGGGGCCGGTCAGCCGCAGGCCGCGCACGACGAGGGCGTCGCCGCGGGCCATCGCCTCGTGGTCCCAGAGGCTGCGGTCCTGGTCCTCGAGCAGCACGAGCCGGCCCTCGGCGTCCACGCGTGCGGCCCGTCGCGCGTCGGTGAGCTCGAGCAGCGCCAGCAGCCCCAGCACCTCGGGCTCGTCGGGCATGAGCACCGCGAGCACCCGGGCGAGGTCGAGCGCGCGTGCCACGAGGTCGGCGCGGACGAGCTCCGGCCCGGGGCTGGTGTGGCCGGCCGTGAAGGCCAGGTGGATCACCGTGAGGACGCCGTCGAGGCGCTCCGGAAGCTCGTCGTCGGACGGCACGCGGTAGGGGATGCGCGCCGTCGCGACCTTCTTCTTCGCGCGCGTGATGCGGGCCGCCATCGTGGGCTCGGGCACCAGGAACGTGCGCGCGATGTCGTCGGTCGTGAGGCCGCACACCAGCCGCAGCGTCAGCGCCGTGCGCGACTCGGGAGCCAGCGCCGGGTGGCAGCAGGTGAACACCAGGCGCAGCCGGTCGTCGACGGCCACGGCCGCCTCCTCGGTCTCGGGGTCCTCGACCTCGTCCACCACGAGGTCGGGCAGCCGCGCGCGCAGCACGGCCTCGCGGCGTACGCGGTCCAGCGCGCGCCGGCGTGCGGTGGTGGTCAGCCAGGCGCCCGGGCTGCGCGGCACCCCGCGCTCGCCCCAGGTGCGCAGGGCCTGCTCGAAGGCCTCCTGCGTGCACTCCTCGGCCGTCGCGAGGTCGCCGTCGAGCAGGCGCGCCACGGTGGCGAGGACACGTCCCCACTCCTCGCGGTGCGCCTGCTCGACGGCGGCGACGACGTCCGAGGTGCTCACCCCTGCGACGTGCCGGTCACGTCGGGATGACGGGGCGGACCTCGACGACGTCGATCGGGCAGGTGCGCGCGAGGGCGAGCGCCTGGTCGAGGTCGGCGCAGTCGAGCGTGTAGTAGCCGCCGAGGGCCTCCTTGGTCTCGGCGAAGGGCCCGTCGGTGACGGTCGGGGAGCCGCCGTTCTTGCGGACCGTCGTCGACGTCGTCGAGGGCGCGAGGGCCTCGCCGCTGACGATGGCCGCACCGGCGACGTGCACCGACTCGGCCCAGGCGTTGTGCGCCTGCAGCATCTGGTCCCACTGCTCGGGCGTGACGTCGGCCATCCCGGACTCGTCGCTGTAGAGCAGGAACATGTAGCGCGTGGCCATGGTGGTCCTTCCTTGGTCTGCCGTGATCGGCTGCGGATCCCCCCGCACCTCCACGACGCACACGCTCCCCCGGAATCGACAGCCCCGCCCCAGGAATCTGACGACTCGTACCGATCCGTCAGGTGCCGGTGGGCGCCACGGGGCGCCGGGTAGCCTCCGGACCATGTCCGACGACCTGCAGACCACGCTGGACGCGCTCGCCGAGCACGAGGCCCGCGTGCAGTCCGGCCCGCTCACCCGCCTGATGCGCCGGCTGGGTCGCACCCCGCAGTTCGCCGCCGTCTACCGCCGGGTCGGCCCCGTCGTGGACCCGCGGATCGCGCACATCAACGACGGCAAGCTGATGGCGAAGCTCTACGGCTTCCCCGTCCTGATCCTGCACACGACCGGTGCGAAGAGCGGCCTGCCGCGGTCCTCGCCGCTGCTCTACGTCCGCGACGGCGACGACCTGATGCTGCTCGGGACCAACTTCGGCCAGCCCAAGCACCCGGCCTGGACGGCGAACCTGCTCGCCCACCCCGACGCCGCCGTCGAGGTCGGACCGGTGCGGATCGCGGTGCGCGCCGAGCAGGTCGACGAGGCCACGGTCGAGCGCGTCTTCCCGTCCTTCGTCGCCGTCTACCCCGGGTACGCCGACTACCTCGGCCGCCGCGAGGGCCTCGCGCCCCGGATGTTCCGGCTGCGCCCGGTCTCCTGACCTGGCCCGATGGTCCGCGGGATCCCGTAGAAGCGCATACGGACGGAGACCCTTCCTGCTTCACTGTCCGTGACGACGCGGCGGAGCGTCACCGGACGACAAGGAGCCCGACGTGGACTGGGGCACGTACTTCAGCTTCGGAAACATCCTCTGGACCATCATCGGCGGCGCCGTCATCGGTGTGCTCGCCCGGTTCTTCATCCCGGGCAAGGTCCCGATGAAGCTCTGGCTGACCATCCTCGTCGGCATCGTCGGCATGATCCTCGGCGACCTGCTCGCGGTGGCGATGGGTCGCGGCGACACGTTCGGGTTCGACTGGACCCGCCACTTCCTGCAGATCGTCTGCGCGGTCGTCCTGATCCTCATCCTGCGTGCGGTCACCAGCCGCAGCAGCTCGTCGACCTGATCACAGGCTGATCACCTCAGCCGCACCGACGCCGGCGCACGCGCCCGGGCCACGTAGCCTGGACGCGTGCGCCGCGTCATGTCCTGGAAGGTCGGTGCGGCCGCCCTGGCGTGCGCCGCCCTCGCGGCGTGCACGACCTCCCCCGAGGCCCCCGGCCCCACGAGCGCCGCTCCCACCGCCAGCGCCCCCTCCCCCACGGCGACACCGACCCCCAGCCCGACGTCTGCGTCGCCGACCCCCTCGCCGTCCACGCCCTCGACCGCTGACGCGCGCATCGTGCCGGTGGGCGTCGAGCAGTGGGCGCGCATCAAGGCCGCCGGCATGGCCCGTCGCGGCTGCCCCGCCGGCCGCACCGACCTGCGCCGGGTCGAGGTGAACCACTGGGGCTTCGACGGCGAGGTGCACCGCGGCGTCCTCGTCGTCCGCGCCGACGTCGCCGCCAGCGTCGCGCGCATCTTCACCGAGCTGTTCGACGCGAAGTTCCCGATCCGTCGGATGAAGCCGCTCGAGGAGTACGGCGGCGACAACGAGAAGTCGATGGCCGACGACAACACCGCGGCGTACAACTGCCGCTCCGCCGCCCAGCAGAACGCGTCGCCGGCCACCTCGCCGCACGCCAATGGTCGCGCGGTCGACGTCAACCCGTTCGAGAACCCGTGGCAGGACCCGCGCTGCGCGCCCTGCTGGAGCCCCTCGGCGAAGTACGGCACCGTGCGCACCGGCAAGGGCGTCATCGTCAAGGGCGGCGTCGTCTGGACCACGTTCACCCGCGAGGGCTGGATCTGGCAGGACATCGACGTCAAGGACTACATGCACTTCGACACCGGCTACCCCAGCCGGCCGTTCTCCTAGCGCCTCCAAGCCGGCAGGAACACAGCACGAAGGCCCGCACCCTGCTGGGTGCGGGCCTTCGTCGTTCGTCGCTCTGGATCAGCCCTTGACCGAGCCGGCCAGGAGGCCGCGCACGAAGAAGCGCTGGAGGGAGAAGAACACGATCAGCGGGACGACGATCGCGATGAACGCGCCTGCTGTGATCAGGTGCAGCTGCGCGCCGTACGTGCCCTTGATGTTGGACAGGTACACCGTGATCGGTGCGACGTCGACCGTTCCTCCTGCGAACGTGAGGCCGACGAGCAGGTCGTTCCACACCCAGAGGAACTGGAAGATCGCGAAGGACGCGATCGCGGGGACCGACAGCGGCAGCACGAGCGTGCGGAAGATGAGGAAGTGGCTCGCGCCGTCGACGCGGGCCGCCTCGAACAGGTCGCGCGGCAGCTGGGCGATGAAGTTGTGCAGCAGGAAGATCGCCAGCGGGAGGGCGAACATCGTGTGCGCCAACCACAGCGGCACGAAGCTCACACCACCCGGGGGCCACATGTCCGTGCCGATGACCGGGATCGCCTGGAACATCGACTTCACCGACGGGATCGGACCCCAGCCCTTGTTGAACAGGGTGAGCAGCGGCAGCAGCGCCATCTGCAGCGGGACGACCTGGAGGGCGAAGATGAGCAGGAAGAGCCCGTTGCTCCACTTGAACTTCACCCACGCGAGCCCGTACGCCGCCATCAGCGCCAGCACCAGCGGCACGATGGCCGCCGGGATGGAGATGACGAAGGAGTTCACGAAGTAGGGCCAGATGCCCTGCGGGATGGTCGCGCCGCCGCTGATGACCTCGCTGTAGTTGCTCAGCGTGAAGTCGAACGGCGGGACGAACGCCGTCCACCAGCCGGTGTCGGACGCCTTCTCCGAGGGACGGAGGGAGGTGACCAGCAGGCCGAAGGTGGGGACGGTCCACAGGATCGTCAGGACGATGACGAACGCGCTCGCCCAGGGGCTCGACAGGTTGCGGCGCATGGCCGAGGACATGCCGTCCTGCGGAGCAGCGTTCTTGATGACTGCCTGCTCGACTTCAGCGGTCAGGCCGCCGGTCTCGACGCTCATCGGATCTGCTGCTCCTTCCGAAGCTGGACCACGTTGTAGACGATCAGCGGGGTCACAGCGATGAACAGGATGACGGCCAGCGCACTACCGCGACCCTTGTCGAACTGCACGAAGGACTGTGCGTACATCTCGTTGGCGAGGACCTGGGTGCCGAAGTTTCCGTTGGTCATCGTTCTCACGATGTCGAAGACTTTCAGGACTCCGATGGCGATCGTCGTGAGGACGACGACGAGGGTGCCGCGGATCATCGGGACGGTGACCTTGCGGAACAGGCTCCAGCCGGTCGCGCCGTCGAGCATGGCGGCCTCGGTGACGTCGACGGGGATCGCCTTGATCGCCGCGGACAGGACCACGAGGGCGAAGCCGGTCTGGATCCAGATCATGATCACCATGAGCAGGAAGTTGTTCCAGGGCTCCCACAGCAGCCAGTTCGGCGGGTTCGACCAGCCGAGCTTCATGACCACGGCGGAGAGCAGACCGACCTGCTGGTCGTCGACGGTCGGGTCGCGGTACTCGTAGACCAGGCCCCAGATGATCGACGCGCCGACGAACGAGATCGCCATCGGCATGAAGATGAGGGACTTCGGGATCGACTCGCGGCGCATCCGGTCCATGAGCAGGGCGAGGACCAGGCCGAGGACGGTCGAGAAGATCGGCGTGATCACGATCCAGAAGAACGTGTTGCGCAGGAAGACCCAGTTGTCGGGCGTGGAGAAGATCCACGTGTAGTTCTTGATCCCGATGAACTTCTTGCCGTTGGCGTCCTGGAAGCTCCCGATCGTCGTGAGGATCGCGGGGATCACGAGCCCGACGAACAGCAGGATCACCGCGGGGCCGAGGAAGACCAGCCGGGCCAGGCCGTTCTGGAAGCGACCGGCTGCCCGAGCAGCGAGCCAGAAGATGATGAGCAGGACTCCGAAGAAGACGAGCACCCAGCCTGCGGCCAGGGCCACCTTCGACGCCGTGGCGAAGAGAAGTACTCCGCACACGGTCAGGACGATGCCGACGAGGATCTCGCCGGCCTTGGATGTCGCGTTCATGCCGCGCGACCGCCCTCTCGTGGTTGCTGCGAAACGGGGGACGTGAAGGGGCCTCGGACGATGTCCGGAGACGGAACGGGGCCCGGGAGAGTGTCTACTCCTCCCGGGCCCCGACCGGTGTCACTTCGTCACGGTTTTACCCGTGAGGGGCGAACTGTCGAGCTACGACGTCAGCTGGAAGGCCAGGCGGCGTCGATGTTCTGCAGCGTCGTCTGCGTCGACTGGTCGGTGGCGAACCACGCGGTCAGCTGCTTCCACTCAGCACCGGCGCCGACGGCGGCGGGCATGAGGTCGGAGGCGTCGAAGCGGAACGTCGCGTCGGACTTGGTGAGGTACTCGGCCGACAGCTTCGAGATCGGGTCCTGGTACAGCGACAGGTCGACGCCGCTGTTCGCGGAGACCCAGCCACCGAGCTTCACCTTGTTGGAGGCGAACAGCGACGAGGAGAGGTAGGTCTGGAAGGCCTGGACCTCGGACTTGTCGGAGAACGCCGTCACGAACTCGCCACCGCCCACGATCGGGGTGGGGACCGAGTCGCTCTGCTGCGGCAGGTAGAACGCGAAGACGTCGCCGGAGTCGGAGATGACCGCGTCCTTCTTGAACGACGGCCACTGAGCCGCGTAGAAGGAGGCCTGCTGGAGCATGCCGCACTTGCCGGTGAGGATCGGCTTGCCGGCGTCCTGGAACGCCGTCGTCGCGATCGTCTTGACGTCACCGAAGCCGGCGTTGACGTACTTCGGGTTCTTCATCCAGCCGGCGACGGTGTCCATCGCCTTGGTGATCTGCGGCGAGTCGAACTTCACCGTGTGAGCGATCCACTGGTCGTAGACGTCGCCACCCTGGGTGCCGAGGACGACCTGCTCCAGCCAGTCGGTGGCCGGCCAGCCGGTGGCGCCACCGGACTCGATGCCGCCGCACCACGGCTTCATGCCGTCAGAGGCCATCTTGTCGGACAGCGTCATCATCTCGGCCCAGGTCGTGGGGACCTTGTAGCCCTTGGCCGTGAAGACCTTGGGCGAGTACCAGACCAGGGACTTCATGTTGGAGCCCAGCGGCGCGGCGTAGAAGGTGCCGTCGACCGTGCCGTAGGCCTTCCACTGCGCGTTCCACTTGTCCATGTTCGCGGAGACGCCGTCGGGCGCGGCCTTGGGGCCACCCTGCGACACGAGCTTGGAGAGCAGACCGGGCTGCGGGATGAACGCGATGTCGGGAGCGTTGCCGCCGGCGATACGGGTCGGGAGCTGCGCCTCGAACTGGTCGCTGCCCTCGTACTTGACCTTGATGCCGGTGCACTTCTCGAACTGGGCCCACGCCGACTCGAACTTCTGCTGCTCAGGCGGCAGGATCGAGGTGAAGACGGTGACCGTCGTGTTCGGGTGCGACCCGTACGCCGCGTAGTCGGCGCAGGCGGGGTCGGTGTTGGTGGCGCTGGCGCTGCTGTCGCCACCGGAAGAGCTGCTGCCGCACGCGGCGAGCAGCAGGGCTGCCGCGACTCCGCCGATGACGGCGGCAGTGCGGCGGCTGGGACGAACGGACATGTGGTGTCTCCCTCGAGCCGATGAGAGTTTCCGGGTGGCTGATCCCCGGCGTTGTAAACGCTTCGCATCCTGGCCCGATTACGGGGGAGGAAGCAAGGGTTACCGGCATGTTTCGGCCCTGCAAGCGATTACAAAATGGTCTCGGAACGGCTACAATGGAGCGCTCCCACTGCACCAGCATATCGCGGGTCGCCCCTCCGTGTCTCCCCCTCGGGCACGGCGGGCGCGTCGCACTGCGGTGTCTGCCGTCGAATCTGCCACGACGGCGGCCTTCACGCCCGTCGGGAGGGGCACCGTGACGCGACCGTCACCGGGTCCGCTCCCACGCCCGCGGCTGCGAGGGAGCGGCTGCGCGCGGCGGCCCGGCAGTGATGGACTACGCCCGTGGATGTGCCCCTGCTCGCGTCGATGGCCGAGCCCGAACGCACCAAGGTGCTCAACGCGTGCCAGACGCTGCGCTACCGCCGCGGCGACGTGCTCTTCCGCCAGGGCGACCCGAGCGACGGCCTGCACGTCGTCGAGTCCGGCCGCCTCGCCATCCGCGTCACGACGGAGACCGGCGACTCGGTCACCCTCGACGTCATCGGTCCCGGTCGCGTCGTCGGCGAGCTGTCGCTGGTGCGGCCCGGCACCGCGCGCACGGCGACCGTGCTCGCTCTCGACGACGCGACCACGCGCATGCTCACGCTCGACGCGTTCCAGGAGCTGGTCCGCGAGCACCCTGCCGTCGCCACGACCGCGGCCGCGCTGCTCGCCGACACCGTCGAGCGGCTCACCGGCCAGCTCGTCGAAGCGCTCTCGGTCAACGTCGACCGCCGCGTCGCCCGCCGCATCTGGACGCTCGCCGACCTGCACGGCGGACCCGTCCCGGGGACGTCGCTGCCGCTGACCCAGCAGGAGATGGCCGATCTCGCCGGCGCCGCGCGGCCGACCGTGAACCAGTCGCTCAAGCGCCTCGAGGCGCAGGGCGCGATCGCGCTCTACCGCGGCGGGGTGCGCATCGTCGACGCCGACGTCCTGCGCAAGCGGGCGGCGCTGCCGGCCTCTTCGCACTGACCTGCGCGGTCAGGGCAGCAGCGCCTCGAGCCAGCCCTGCAGCGCGGCGAGCGCGCCCTCGCTGATCGCGTGGCCGCCGCCGTCGCGGTACGCCGTGAGCGCCGCACCCGACTCGTCGTGCAGGTAGGACCAGGTCCGGTCCAGCAGGTCGCGGGGGATCATCGGGTCGGTGTCGCCGTGGGCGACGAGCACGCGTGCGCCGTCGAGGCGGCCGGGCGAGACGTCGACGCCGGCGTCGAAGGGCAGCGTGCCGTAGAGCACCGCCGTGCCGGTCCAGCGCGACGGGTCGTCGAGCAGGAGCCCGCCCGCGAACGCCGCACCGCCGCTGAAGCCCACGATCACGACGGGACGACCCTCGGGCGCGACGCCGCCGAGCCACGTGCGGAACCAGTCCATCGTCGCGCGCAGCGACTCGGGGACCGGGCGGCCGATGCCGCGGTTCTGGAACCAGGTGAACGAGCCGCCGAGGTCGATCGGGCCGCGCACCGCGGCGTAGGCGAACCGCTCGGGCAGGTACGACGCGAGCCCGACGATCCCCGACTCGTCGGAGCCACGGCCGTGCAGCAGGACGACGAGCGGGGCCGCGGGGTCGGTGGAGCCGGCGGTCGCCACGACAGCCGTGGTGGGGAGAGCGGTCACCGCAGCGGACGGAGCTCGTCGGCGGTGCCGACGCCGGCCCAGCGCTCGAGCTCGCCGGCGAGGTCGAGGGGCTCGACGGGCGCCGAGTGCTCCCACTCGCCCCAGCTCTCGCGCGGCAGCATCCACTGCACCTCGAACTCGTGCCCGTCGGGGTCGTGCGCGTAGAGGCTCTTGGTCGACCCGTGGCTGGACTCTCCGACGAGGGCGCCGAGCTCGGCGAGCGTGCGCTGCGCCTCGGCCAGCTCCTCGATCGTGTCGACCTGCCACGCCAGGTGGTAGAGACCGATGCCCGGGCGCTTGGGGCCGAACGACGTGCCGACCTGGAAGAGGCCGAGGTCGTGGTGGTTGCCCGAGCGCGGCAGCTGCAGGAAGGCGGCGGGCACGCGGTCCTCGCGGGCGATGACGCGCATGCCGAAGGCGGCGTCGTAGAACGCGATGCTGCGCTCGAGGTCGGCGACGTAGAGGACGGCGTGGTTGAGCCGCACGGCGGGGATCGTCATGCGGCGAGGATAGTCGATAGTTGACGCTTCATCAAATGCCGGATCAGGGATATGCTGAGCGACGTGACCCTCGCCGACACCGACCTCGACCCGCGCGTGACCACGTTCGGGCGCCTGCTCGAGGCCTGCCACGGGCTCGAGGTGCGGCTCGGCGCACAGCTCGAGAGCACGGCGGGCGTGCCGCTCACCACGCTCGAGGTGCTGCTGCGCCTGTCGCGGTCGCCCGAGGGCGTGCTGACGATGGGCGAGCTCAGCCGTCAGCTCGCGCTCACCACGGGCGGCATCACGCGGATGGTGGACCGGCTCTCCGACGCGGGCCTCGTCGAGCGCCGGCCGAGCCCGAGCGACCGCCGGGTGCAGTACGCCGCGATCACGAAGGCCGGCGAGGCCATGCTGCGCGAGGCGCTCGCGCAGCACACCGAGGCGCTGCTCGACGTCTTCGACGGCTTCAGCGCGAAGGACCTCGCCACGCTGGACCGGCTGCTGGACCGCTTGCGCAGCACCGCTTCCTGAGCGTCGAAGCCCACATCGACGCGGTCCGTAGGCGCGCTCACGTCGTTTACCCTGGATCGTCCACGTGCCGTCCCGGGAGGAGCGACGTGACCGACCCCTTCGCGAACCCCACGACCGACCACGCG
>JBGAJT010000002.1:0-26954 GCA_044224785.1 Candidatus Nanopelagicales bacterium
GTGCTGCCCGGCCTCGGTCGCAAGGACGAACTCGGCCAGGTCGCCGCCGCGGTCGAGAAGTTCAAGGTCGTCTCTGAGCAGAAGGCGCGCGAGGAAGCCGAAGCCAAACGCCGCCAGGACGAGATCGCGGCGCAGCAGCGGCTCGCGCGGCTCCTGGATGCCGTGCCCACGAGCATCGCGAGCCGGATCGGGGGGCACGACCTCGACGTCGCCGGCCAGGTGCTCGACCCGCACCTGTCCCTCATCCTCGCGCTCGAGCGACGGCTGCACGGGGCGCACCGCGAGGCCGACGTCGAGGAGCGCCGGGCCGGGATGCGCAAGGCGTCGGCCATCGCCGCGGGTACTCCGGTGAAGGTCGGCACCACGCGCGACCTCGAGGTCGACGGCGCCGAGGGCCCGCTGCCCGCGCGTCACTACGCACCCGTCGAGCCCGACGGCAAGCCGCTGCTCGTCTTCTTCCACGGCGGCGGCTGGGTCGGCGGCGACCTCGACACCCACGACCAGGTGTGCCGGATCCTGACCCGCTACGCCGACCTGCACGTCCTGTCGGTCGCCTACCGGCTCGCGCCCGAGCACCCCTACCCCGCACCGGTCGACGACGCGGTCGCCAGCTGGGAGTGGGCGGTGAAGCACGCCGGCGAGCTCGGTGCCGACGCCGACCGCATCGCCGTCGGCGGCGACAGCGCCGGCGGCAACCTCGCGGCCGTGGTGGCGCAGGTCGCGCGCGACACAGCGACGCACGCACCTGTCGCGCAGCTGCTCCTCTACCCCGGCACCGACGCGAGCCGCGACCGGCCGAGCAAGAACCTCTTCGTCGACGGCTACTTCCTGACGCGCAAGCAGATGGACTGGTACTGGGACACCTACTCCGAGGGACGCGACCGCACCGACCCGCGCCTGTCGCCGATGTGCGCCGACACCCTCGAGCGGCTCGCACCCGCGCTGGTCACGACCGCGGCGTTCGACCCGTTGCGCGACGAGGGCGAGGCCTACGCCGAGGCGCTGCGCGACGCCGGCGTACCGACGGTGCTGCGCCGCGCACCCGGCCTCGTCCACGGCTACTTCTCGATGACCGGCGTGCACCGCCCCTCGCTCGACGAGTCGCTGGCGGTGGCCGGCGCCTTCGGAGCCCTCGTCCGCTCCGCCCGCTGATCCTCAGGTGAGCAGCAGCGACGCGCGGTGCTCCTCGTCGTGCGCGAGCACTGCCATGACCACCGCCTGCACGTCCATCTCGCCGAACACCTCGTGGCGGCCGCGGATGCCGGCGTACTGCTCCGGGGTGAGGCCGCGCAGTCGCGTCACGAACGCGATGCGCGTGGCCATCGCGCGCGCGACCGCGTCGTCGACCGACCAGTCGCGGTAGCGCTCGTACGTCGCCACCGGGTCTGGCTCCCAGTTGTCGAAGTACGGCTCAGGGGCACCCGTCTCCAGCGCCTCCACCATGAGGTCGATCCGCGCGTGCCACACGGCCTCGTCGACGTCGGCGAGGTGCGCGACCACGACGGCCGGCGGCCACTCCCCCTCGCGCACCGGCGCGATGCGCGCAGCGTCGCCGATGCGGTCGACGGACATCACCAGCTCGACGTAGAGCACCGACGGAGGATTCGCCACGACGGTGAGCGTAACGGGGATCCGTTGCCCTAGCTGCGATCTCGCTGCGTGTGCGCCGCGGCCACCTCGCGGGCGAGCGCACCGCCGTCGGCGCTGCCCGTGACCGCCGCCAGGAAGTCCGCCGCGTCGACGGTGAGCAGCCAGGTGTCGTCGAGGGCGCGGACCGTGGCGGTGCGCGGGACGACGTGGAGCAGCGCGATCTCGCCGAATGCGTCGCGCGGGCCGAGCTGGTGGTCGCGCAGGATCCCGTCGACCTCGACCGAGCAGCGCCCCTCCTCGATCACGAAGAAGTGCTCGCCCCACTCCCCCTGCGTGACGACCGCGGTCCCGGCGGGGACCTCGCGCCAGCCGACCCGCTGCGCGAGCCGTTCGAGCTCGTAGGCCGGCAGGGCACCGAGGAAGGGCACGCCGCGCAGCAGCCCCGTCTCGCGCGGTCGGAAGACGGCGCGCGTGTCGAGACCGCGCGCGAGGAACGCCGCCACGACCACCAGGAGCGCGACGCCGAGCCCGAGGGGGACGAAGGCCGTCGCAGCCGAGAACCGCTCGATGAGGATCGGTGCGAGCGCCGACCCGACGGCCAGGCCGAGCAGTGAGGTGCTCTCCTGGACGGCGAACACGCGCGACAGCACGCGGTCGTCGGTGGCGCGCTGCAGCAGCGTGCGCGCGCAGACCAGCAGCACCGACTCGAGCATCCCCACCAGCGCGACGAGCGCCATCGCCGGACCCAGCGCGGCGACGAGCGCGAGGCAGGCCAGCACCAGTCCCATGCCGACGCCCGCAGCGGCCACGACCGGCACGAGGTGCCGCCCGCCCGCGAACGCGGTCGCGACGGCCGCTCCGACGAGCCCGCCCACGCCCACGGAACCGATGACGAGGCCGGCTCCCGTCTCCCCCAGGCCGAGGACCTCGTCGGAGTACGCGACGCCCATGACGTCGATCGCGCCGCCGATCACGAACGACAGCGCCATGGCGAGCAGCAGCGCGAGCGACGCCCAGTCGCCGGCCAGCGCGCGCAGCCCCTCGAACGCGGCGCGCAGGCTGCCGCCGTCGCCCTCGGCCTCGAGGTCGGGCGGACCCAGCCGCAGACCGAGGCACAGCACGGTGCCGAGCACGGACGCGACCAAGGAGACGAGCAGCACCACCGCGGCGCCGGACGCCGACACGAGGATCCCCGCGACCACCGGACCGGCGAACAGGGCGAACGTCTCTCCCGCCGACGACAGCGCGTTCGCCGACACGAGCTCGTCGGCACCGCGCGCGAGCTGCGGCAGTGCGGCGTAGTGGATCGGTCGTACGACGGCGACGGTGGTCGTGATCGTCGTCGACGCCGCGATGACCACCCAGACCGGTGCGTCCTGGACGAGGGCGAGCCAGGTGAGCAGCGTCGCGACGGCCACGGCACCGTGCGCGACGACGAGCGCCGTCCCCCGGGAGATGCGGTCGCCGATGCTCGCCAGCGCGGGAGCGAGCAATGCCGACGGGACCAGCTGCACCACGGCCGCCGTGCCGGCGAGCGCCGCACCGCCGACGTCGTAGGCCCAGAGGACGATGCCGATCCAGCAGGCGAGCTCGACGAAGTTGTAGAAGCCGTACGCGAGGAGAACCCGGCGCAGGCCGTTGCGGGACCTCAGCGCGGACAGGGCGGCAGGCATCGCCATGCTCTCGCCACCCTCGGCGCTCGGAACCGGGAGCCGGCCCCCCGGTGCGCACACAGTAGGGATCGCTCCACCGGCGCGGGTGCCGAACGGAGTGTCAGATGGCGACGGTCCGCAGCCCGCTGGTCAGGACCGGTCGCGCTCGAGCTGCGCCGCTGCGACGTCGCGGGCCAGCGCCTGCCCGTCCTCGCTGCCGGTGACCGCGGCGAGGAAGTCCTCGGACCGCACGACGAGGAGGGAGGCGTCGGTGAGGGCGGTGACGGTGGCCGTGCGCGGCACGGAGTGCAGCAGCGCGATCTCGCCGAAGCCCGAGCCCGCGACCAGCGACGGCCGCTCGTGGCCGTCGATCGTGACGCCGAGCTCGCCCTCGCCGATCATGAAGAACTCGTAGCCCGGGTCGCCCTGGCGCACGACGACGGTGCCCGCGTCCACGTGGCGCCAGGTGGCGCGCGCGGCCAGTCGCTCGAGCTCGTACGGCGGGAGCACCTCGAGGAACGAGACGTGGCGCAGCAGCGCGACCTCGATCGGGTGCAGGACCGCGCGCTCGTCGAGGTGCCGGATGAGCAGCAGGCAGGCCAGCGCGAGAACAGCCGCGCCGACGCCGACGGGGATGAACGCCTGCGCGACGTCGAAGCTGCGCAGCAGCAGCGGTGCCAGCGCGGCGCCGAACGCGGTGGCGAGGAACGCGGTGCTCTCCTGCACCGCGAACACCCGCGTCAGGATGCGGTCGTCGGTCGTGCGCTGCAGCAGCGTGCGGCCCGCCACCAGCGTGATCGCCCCGCCGGCGCCGACGACGGCGAGCACCACCATCACCGGCAGCAGCGCGGCGAGCCCTGAGACCACGGCGTAGGCGACGCCCGACATGACCGCACCGCCCACGACGAGCGCGGCCACCGCCGGGCGGCGCGACAGCCCGCCGGCCACCACCGCGCCCACGACGCCGCCGATGCCCATCGCGCCGACGACGAGGCCGGCACCGGTCTCGCCCTGCCCGAGCACGTCCTCGGCGAACGAGACACCGATGACGCCGAGCGCGCCGGCGAGGATGAAGTCGACCGTGAGGACGATGAGCAGCGCGAGCGCCGGTCCGTCGCCCCGCAGCGCGACCAGCCCCTCGAGCGCCGCACGCCAGCCCTCGGGCTCCTCCTCCGACGACGGCGAGCCGGCGTCGAGGCGCAGGCACAGCACGACCGCGAGCAGCCCGAGCGCCGTCCCGACCGCGAGGACGAACCACGCCCCCACGAGCGCGAAGAGCAGGCCGGCGAGCACCGGACCGACGAACTCGGCGAGCTCGTCCGCGGCCGCCGACATCGCGTTGGCCGAGACCAGCTCCTCCGGACCGCCCGAGAGGTTGGGCAGCACCGAGAAGTGCACCGGGCGTACGCCGGACACGGTGAGCATGAACAGCGAGCCCGCGGCCAGGACCACCCAGACCGGCGCGTGCGCGAGCAGCGCGGCGAGGGTGAGCGCCGCGCCGACGGTGACGGCGCCGTAGGCGAGCACCAGCGCGAGACCTCGGCGCATCCGGTCGCCGACCCCGCCGATCATCGGCGAGAAGATCGCCGCCGGGATGAGCAGCACCACCGACGCGATGGCGGCGAGCCCGGGCCCGCCCTCCTCGAACGCGTAGAGGATGACGGCCATCCACGCCGACCATTGCACCAGCGTGAAGGCGATGAACCCGGCCAGGACGCGGCGCAGACCCCGGCGCGAGCCGAGAGCCTGGAACGTCGCCGGGAGAGCCATGGACCACCGAGTTCGGACGGGAGCGTGAGCGTCGCCCGATCGTACGGGGACCGATGAGTGTCATGTGCGGACACATCCCCCCGAACCGACCCTTTCGCCACCGCCGGGCGCTACGGTCCGGGCACGGCTGGGTGCACCGCACGACGCACGACGGGAGGGGATGCACGGATGTCGCGAGTCGGCGCCGCGCTCGGTGAGACCAGGACGTCGCTGGCGACGGTCTTCCGCAACCCCTCTCTGCGCAACATCAACCTCGCGTTCGCCGGCTCGGCGATCGGCGACTGGGCCTACGCCACCGCGATCGTCGTGTGGGCCTATGGCCAGGGCGGTCTGACGCTCGTCGGCATCTGGGGCACGGTCCGGCTGATCCTCATGGCGGTCGTGACGCCGTTCGCCGCGACGCTGGTCGACCGGCTGCCGCGCAAGATGATCATGATCTCGACCGACCTGATCCGCGGCGGTCTCGTGCTGCTGGTCGCGTTCCTCATCTACATCGACTTCAACTACCTCGTCATCCTCGTGCTGGGCACCCTCGCCGCCCTGGTCGCGTCGCCGTTCCGTCCCGCCGTGTCCGCGCTCATGCCGAGCCTGGTCGACGAGCCCGAGGAGCTCACGGCCGCCAACGGCGCGGCGAGCACCATCGAGAGCCTGGCGTTCTTCGTCGGCCCCGCCATCGGCGGCCTCATGCTCACCGTCTGGTCCGCGCCGCCGGTCATCGTCTTCGACGCGCTGACGTTCGCGTGGTCGGCGTTCCTGGTGAGCCGCATCAAGGTCCCGTCGCACCACCTGACGACCGGTGTCGACCCGACGCTCGTCGCCGACCTCGACCCGGCCGACGCGGGCGACGGCGCGGGGCAGGCCGCGGTCTCGATCGCCGAGGCCGAGGTGAAGGAGGCGGAGGGCTTCCTCACCGAGTCGATGGCCGGCTTCAAGGCGATCTTCGCCGACAAGGACCTCCGCCTGGTGTCGGGCGTCTACTGCGCGCAGACGATCGTCGCCGGCGCCTCGGTGGTCTACACGGTCGAGATGGCCGTGCAGATGACCACGTTCGGCGCCCAGGGCGTCGGCTACATGGACAGCGTCCTGGGCATCGGCGCGATCCTCGGCGGCCTGGTCGCCATCGGCCGCGCGAGCAAGCAGCGGATCGCGACCGACTTCGGCTGGGGCGTCGTCTTCTGGGCCATCCCCCTGCTCCTCGCCGCCCTCGGCAACGCCATGTGGGCCGCGCTCGCCGCCGTGCTGATCATCGGCTTCGCGAACCCGATCGTCGACGTCAACGCCTCCACGATCCTGCAGCGCCTGACGCCCGACGCCGTCCTCGGACGCGTCTTCGGCGCCCTGGAGACCGGGCTGATCGCGGCCATGGCGTTCGGCTCGATCATCTACCCGATCCTGTTCAACTGGGTCGGCCTGCGGTGGTCCCTCGCGATCCTCGGCGTCGCCGTCACCGTCCTCGTCCTGCCGACCTTCGGGCGGCTGCGCCACCTCGACTCGATCCTCGGGGCGAGCGCCGAGCTCGAGCTGATCAGCCAGATCCCGCTGTTCAGCCCGCTCGAGCCGAAGTCGCTCGAGGACATCGCCCGCCAGCTCAAGCGCCGCGAGGTGCGCGCCGGCGAGCAGGTCATCACCGAGGGCGATGTGGGCGACCGCTTCTACATCCTCGAGTTCGGGCGTACGACGGCCACCCACAACGGCGAGGTGCTCTCGACGCAGGGTCCCGGCGACCCGTTCGGCGAGATCGCGCTGCTGCGCGACGTACCGCGCACGGCCACCGTCACGGCCGACGAGGACTCCGTGCTGCTCTACCTCGAGCGCGACGAGTTCCTGGCCGCCGTCACCGGCAACAGCGAGGTGGCCGGCCGTGCCGACGACCTGATCGCGCGCCGGATCCCGACGTACTGATCGGTCCTGCTGATCGGTCGGGTCCCTGCTCGTCGGCTGCGTGCGGCCGGTCTGGTGCTGCGGGTCAGGTGCTGCGCGTCAGGTGCTGCGCGTCAGGTGCTGCGGCGCAGCGCCGTCGAGCCGCGCACGACCATGCTCAGCGGCAGCGTGACCTGCTCCGGAGTCCGGGTGGGGTCGTCGAGCGCGTCGAGGAGCGCCTGCGCCGCGCGGGCACCCACCTCCTCGACCGGCTGCACGATCGTCGTGAGGTCGAGGTGGTCGGCCATCTCATGACCGTCGAAGCCGACGACTGACAGGTCGCGACCGGGCACGAGCCCGTGCGCGTGAAGGGATCGCAGCGCACCGAAGGCCATCTCGTCCGACATCGCGAACACCGCGGTCGGCGGGTTCGGGCGCGCGAGCAGCGTGGTCATCGCGCGCTCGCCGCCGTCGATCGTGAAGTGCCCGCACGCCTCGAGGTCGGCCTCGACGGGGAGCCCGGCCTCCTTCAGCGTGTCGTGGTAGCCGCGCCAGCGGTTCTCCTCCGGCCGGAACGGCGTCGGCATGACGCGGCCGGAGATCAGACCGATGCGCTCGTGCCCGAGGTTGATGAGGTGCTGCACGGCCATCCGCGCACCGTTGACGTCGTCGATGCCGACCGACCAGCAGCCCTCGCGCTCGGTGTCGATGAGCGCCACCGGGACGTCGGACTCGAAGATCTCGCTGACGCCCTCGGTGTCGGTCGACAGCGAGATGACGAGGAAGCCGTCGACGCGGCGGCGCAGCTTGCGGTGCGGCGGCACGTGGTGGGTCTCGCTCGGGTCGCCGATGCTCGAGAGCAGCAGGTCGAGGTCGGAGCCGGCGAGCACGCTCTCGATGCCGGAGAGCACGCGGCCGAAGTACCAGCGCGCGATCCACGGCGTGATCACGGCGATGCTCCCCGCGCGACCGCTGGCCAGGCGCGAGGCCGCCGGCGACACGACGTAGTCGAGGCGCTCGGCCACCTGGCGCACCCGCTCACGGGTGGCCGGGTCGACGTTGGGCAGGCCGCGCAGCGCGCGGGACACGGTGGCGGTGGAGACCCCGGCCTCGCGCGCGATGTCGCGGATGGTCATAGCCATGGGCGGGAGTCTCCGTTCGCGGGCGTGCGCGCTCAGGGTAGGCGGGCATGACGTCTCTGTGCAACCGTTTACGTCGGATCAGTTCCGAGCCCTGACCGTGCCCGCCACCCCGCCGAACCCCCGATTTTGTGCGTGTTTGCGCTCCCATCAGGTCGCCTGCGGCGCTCGCCGGCGACCGCTGCGGAGCGGTACGGGTCCGCATCCCGGTGCAAACGCTGAGAAGCGTTACACCCCTGGTGCGCCCGCCGTCCACCCCCCAACGGTGGATGCGGGACCGTCGCCCGGCCCCCGGGTCGGCCGGAGCCGGACCCCACCCGACCGCCCTCCCCGCCGGTCGAGCAGCCCGCCCGCTGCGTCCGCCCGGTCCACCCACCGCGTCCGCCGGCCGGGTCCGCAGTCCTTGTCCTGCCGCTGGCTCCGCGGGCCGGGTCCGGCCGCTGGGTGACTCGGTGCACGGGCTCGGCGCGGGAGCGCTCGAGCCTGCGGGCGGCCGTCGCGCCGGTCGTCTCCGCGGGCGGCTGGCCGGACGTCGGCGGGGGCGCCGGGACTAGCGTGGCGGCATGCAGACCGGACCCCGCCCGGACGTGGGCGCGATCGTGCTGGCGGGCGGGCGCTCGACCCGCTTCGGCGCGGACAAGCTCGCCGTCGAGGTCGACGGCTCGCCGCTGCTGCGGCACTCCGTCGACGCGGCCCTCGAGCTCGCCGCGCACGTCGTCGTGGTGGGGCCGGCTCCGGCCGACCTGCCCGCGGGCGTCGTCGTCGCGCGCGAGGACCCGCCCTTCGGCGGTCCGTACGCCGCGGTGGTCGCGGGTCTCGACGCGCTCGACGAACGGGCTGCGCT
Source organism: Candidatus Nanopelagicales bacterium (assembly GCA_044224785.1). Taxonomy (GTDB): domain Bacteria; phylum Actinomycetota; class Actinomycetes; order S36-B12; family CAIYMF01; genus Longivirga. The sequence goes on from JBGAJT010000002.1 coordinate 8,856, forward strand.
GGTGCTCGTCCTCGCTGGAGACCTCGTCGACCCGGCACCGCTGCTCCCCCGCCTGCTCGCCGCGGTCGAGGGCACCGACGAGAAGGGCCGCCCGGCCGAGGCGGCCGTGGCGCTCGACGCCGAGGACCGTCGGCAGCCGCTGCTCGCGGCGTACCGCGTCGACGCCCTGCTCGGCGGGATCTCCGGCGTCGACGCCTACCACCGCGCGGCGTACGACCTCCTCGACGGCCTCCACGTCGTCACCGTCGAGGACCTCGGCCGGCACTCCCGCGACGTCGACTCCCCCGCCGACCTCCCCTGACGCAGCGTCCGACTGCATCCGCACGCCGGGATCCCTCGCGGGATGCCCTCGCCGATGCTCGCCCACGGTGAGACGCCCTCAGCCCACCGCGGGAAGGGAGTGGCAGGAGCCTCGTAGCACGCGTGGGAACCCTTGAGTGCCATCGCATGTCCGGGAATGCGATGGCACTCGGGTCAAGACTCGGGAGGAGCCCAGGCGGGGCGGCGCCGCTCGAGGAAGGCGGTCATGCCCTCGCGCGCCTCGGCGCTGGAGAACAGCGACGCCGAGAGCTCGGCGGTCCAGGCGAAGGCGTCGTCGCGGGGGAGCGTCGGCACCCGGCGCAGCAGCTGCTTCGTGCTGGCGACGGCCTCGGGGCCGGCCAGACGCAGCGCGTCGACGTAGCCGCGCACGGCGGCGTCGAGGCCCTCGTCGGGCACGACGGCGTTGATCATCCCCGCGTCGAGGACGCGCTGCGCCGACACGCGCTCGCCGGTGAGCAGCAGCTCTCGAGCGGCCGCGGGGTGCAGCTTGGCCAGGCACACCACGGAGATCACGGCGGGCGCGACGCCGACGCGCACCTCGCTGAACGCGAACCGCGCAGACTCGGCGGCCACAGCGAGATCCGCCGCTGCCACCAGGCCGTTGCCGCCGCCGGCGACGTGCCCCTGCACCCGCGCCACGATCGGCTTCGGGTGGTCGAGCATCGCCTCGAGCACGCGCACCAGCGCGCTGGGACCGGTGTCGGCGAACGACGCGGAGCCGGCCGACGCCGCGCCGGCGAGATCCGCGCCGGCGCAGAAGGTGTTGCCCTCGCCGGTGAGCACGACGGCGCGCACCGACTCGTCGTCGGCCGCGGCCGCGAGGTGCTCGACGAGCGCGGCCATCGTGGCCGGCGTGAGCACGTTGCGCGTCTCCGGGCTCGCGAGCGTGATCGTCGCGATCCCGTCGCCGACCTCGTACCTGACCGTCATCCCGATCCCTTCCTTCCCGGTCTCGCTCGGCGAACTCACAGGAGACAGTGCACCTCCTGTCGTTCCGCCGAGTGAGACCGACCCGTCTAGCGGCGGCCCATGCCCTCGAGGAGGGCGAGGACGCGGAGCATGACCTCGTCGGCGCCGCCGCCGATCGAGATGAGCCGTACGTCGCGGTAGTAGCGCGCGACCCAGAGCTCCTCGGCGTAGCCCATGCCGCCATGGAACTGCACCGCGGTGTCGGCGACGTCGCGGGCGAGGCGGCCGGCCTTGAGCTTGGCGATGGTCGCCATCTTCAGCACGTCCTGGCCCGCGACCTTGCGGGCCGCGGCGGCGAGGCAGTACTCGTGCACGACGTCGGTCTCGGCGCAGAGCTCCGCGAGCCGGTACTGCAGGTGCTGGTTGGCGAGCAGCGGCTTGCCGAACGCCTCGCGGACCTGGAGGTACTCGATGGTGCGGTCGAGCGCGCGCCGCGCACCCGCGACCGCCATGTAGGCGCCGATGAGCCGCTCGTCCTGGAACTGCTCCATCTGCAGGTAGAACCCGCGCCCGGGCTCGCCGATCGTGTGCGACACCGGCACACGGACGCCGTCCAGCACGAGCTCGGCCGTGTCGCTGGAGTGGTTGCCCATCTTCTTGATGAGGCGGCCGACGGAGAACCCAGGGGAGTCGGTCGGGACGACGATGAGCGACATGCCGCCGTACCCGGGCTCGTCGCTCGTGCGCGCGAGCAGGCAGATCCAGTCGGCCTGAGAACCGTTGGTGATCCACATCTTCCGGCCGTCGATCACCCAGTGGTCGCCGTCGCGGACGGCCTTCGTGCGGATCCCGCCGACGTCGCTGCCGGCGTCGGGCTCGCTCACCGCGACGCTGCACACCATCTCGCCGCGCATCGCCGGGACGAGGAAGCGGTCCTTGAGCTCGCGGCTGCCGTGGCGCGCGATCGCCGGCGTCGCCATCGCCGCCTGCACGGCGATGCCCATGGGTACGCCGGCGCAGTCGGCCCGGCCGAGCTCCTCGGCGAGGACGACCGTGAACGAGTGGTCGGCGCCCTGACCGCCGTCGGCCTCGTCGTACTCGAGACCGAGCGCGCCGATCGCAGCGAGCTTGGGGAGCACCGCGTGCGCGGGCCAGATGCCGGCGTCCTCCCACTCGTCGGCGTAGGGGTTCAGCTCGTTCTCCACGAACCTGCGCACGGCGTCGCGGAACGCCTCGTGCTCGGGGGATCCCGTGAGCGAGAAGGGCATCGTGGCGGCGGTCATCGGGTCCTCCGGGTCGAGGTCGTGCTGCGGCTGGAGCGGGTGCGGATGCCGAGGCCCCGCGCCCAGAGCGTGGTCAGGGTCGTGACGGCGACGTCGTCGCTCGCATCGTCGTCGCGGCCGAACCAGTGCCGGCCGAAGCCCTCGACCATCGCGCACAGCGCGGCGGCCGCGACGTGCGGGTCGATATTGTCGTCGGCGGCGCCATTCTTCTGCAGGCGCGCGATGTCGCGGCTCACGCGGGCGACGTGGTCGCGGCGGACGCCGGACAGCGCGTCGCGATAGCGCGGGTCGGCCATCGCCGCCTCCTCCACCACCTCGAGCATCCGGCCGTGGCTGCGGTAGGCCGCGAGGTAGCGGCGGTTGGCCTCGAGCATGCGCTGCTCGGGATCGGGGACGTCGTCGGACAGCGACAGCGCGGCGTAGACCTCGGCGAGCATCTCGTCGACGATCGCGCGCAGCACCGCCTCCTTGTCGGCGAACCACGTGTACGTCGTGCCGTGGGAAACGCCTGCGGCACGGGCGATGTCGGCCATCCGGGTGCCGGCGTACCCGCGCGCCTCGAACTCGTGCCGCGCCGCCGTCAGCAGCTTCTCCCGCGTCCGCCGCCCCCGGTCGGTGAGGGGCGCGGCCTTCTCGGTCGCCGTCGCGCTCATGCGTCGCGCCCGAGAGCGATCCGCGGCACCTCGACGATGCGGGCGCGCAGGTGCTCGCCGAGCCCCTTGGCCTGCGGGTCGAGACGCGTCGAGTCGGCGACGCCGCGACCGAGCCAGCCGTGGATCACGACGTTGACCGCGTGCAGGTTCGGCAGCTGGTAGATCTCGATCACGAGGCCCTCCGCCTCGGGCAGCAGCCGGCGGACGGCCTCGGGCGACCAGAGCAGACCGTCGAGCGTCAGCGTCCGCGCCTGGTCGACCGCGTCGTCGCCCGTCGTCGGTGCCCAGACGCCGACGTTGGCCTTCCCGCCCTTGTCGCCCGAGCGCGCGCCGAAGACCGTCCCGAGGTGCACAGGTCCGTAGTCCGTGAGCGCGACGGTCGGCCGCACGGAGCTCGCGACGTACGGCGGAGGCACGTCGCCGACGCTCGTGCCGGACGCCACCGTCGCCACCAGTACGGGCTCGCCGGTTCCGTCGTCGAGCGTGACGGTCTGGGTCACGAGACCGGCGGGCACGGTCGTGGGCCAGTAGACGCCGTACGGCGTGCCCTCGGCCGGGGGAGCGGTCGGGAACATGCCGGGGTAGCTCCCGAGGGCGCTCTCGACGATCGGCGCCGTGAACGGCTTGCCGACCTTCTTCGGGTCGAGGTCCTTCACGGTGAGCCGGAGCTCGGCCTGCGCGTCGGCCGTGGTCGCGGGGTCCTCGCGGTCGCGTCGGAGCAGCTGGACGTCGAGCTCGCGCACGTCGAGCCGCGACGCCGCTGCATTCTCCCGCGCTGTGCTCGAGAGCGCCTGTGCCAGAGGGAGTCCCGCGATCGTGCGCAGGGCCAGGTCTGCCTTCGCCTCGACGTCGAGACCGGTGAGCACGAGCGATGCGGTGTTGCGGAAGCCACCGAGGGTGTTCATCGCGACCTTCGCCGTGGCGGGCGCGGCGTAGCCCTTCGCGCCCGTGATCGCGACGCGGTCCGGGCCTACCTGCTCGAGCGCGATCGTGTCGAACATCGCGGTGACGTCGGGGTTCGCGTAGGCCGGACCGCCGATCTCGTAGAGCAGCTGCGCCGTGACGGTGCCGACGGACACCAGCCCGCCGGTGCCGTCGTGCTTGCCGATCACGCTGCTGCCGTCGTCGGCCACCTCGGCCCACGGGAAGCCGACGTGCTCGAGGCCGGGGACCTCGTGGAAGAACGCGTAGTTGCCGCCGGTCGCCTGCGCGCCGCACTCGATGACGTGGCCGGCGACCACCGCACCGGCGAGCGCATCGAGATCGTCGTCGTACGACCAGCCGTGCCACCACGCGGCGGGGCCGACGACGAGCGCCGCGTCGGTGACGCGACCGGTGATGACGACGTCGGCACCGGCGGCCAGCGCGGTGGTGATGCCGCGCCCGCCGAGGTAGGCGTTCGCGGTGAGCGGCGGCATTCCGAACGACTCGAGGCTCTCGCCGGTGTCGAGGTTGGTGAACGTCTCGCCGGTGGCGCGCAGCTCGTCGAGCCGGGGGAGCAGGTCGTCGCCCTCGACGTACGCGATGCGCACGCGGCCGAGCCCGAGCTCGTCGGCCTTCTCCCGCAAGGCTTTCGCTGCGCCGGCCGGATCCAGTCCGCCGGCGTTGGAGACGACCTTGATACCGCGGTCGAGGCAGGTGCCGAGCACCTGCTCCATCTGCGTGAGGAACGTGCGCGCGTAGCCGCTGCCCGCGCCGTGCTTCATCCGCTGCCGGGCGAGGATGAGCATCGTGAGCTCGGCGAGCCAGTCGCCGGTGAGCACGTCGATCGGCCCGCCCTCGACCATCTCCCGAGCCGCATCCAGACGGTCCCCGAAGAACCCCGAGCAGTTCGCGATCCGCACGGGCTCTCTCATGACTGAGCACCTGCCTCGAGGGTGGCGACGACGGTGTGGGCGTCGACGGACTGGCCGACGGTCACGTGGATCTCCGTCACGACGCCGTCGGCGTCGGCGCGGATCGTGTGCTCCATCTTCATCGCCTCCAGGACGACGAGCGCCGCGCCCGCCTCGACCGCATCGCCCACCGCCACCGCGACGTGCGTGACCGTCCCGGGCACCGGCGTGGTCGGACCGCCACCGGCGCTGTCGTGCGCCGACGCCGACCACGGCTCGACCACCTCGAACGCCGTCGACCAGCCGCCGTCGGTGACGGTGAGCGCGTCGGGTGCCACGGCGGCCACTCCGTCGAGGGTCGAGAGAGCGACCTCGTCGCCGACGTCGACACGCACCGTGCGGCGTACGCCGTCGAGCTCCAGCCGCCCTTCCTCGTCCCCGAACCAGAGGTCGTCCCCGGAGAACGGGCCCGCCTTGTCGAGCACGGCACCCTCGACCCGCACGAAGCGGTCGTCGTGCGCCACGGTCTGCGCCGGCGCGGGGGAGCCCTCGACCGACGGTGCCACCCAGAGCGTCCCGCCGTCGCGCGTCCACGCGCGCGCCACCTGTGCGACGTGCTCGGCCCCACCGCTGCGGTAACGCAGCAGCAGGGTCTCCGGTGCCGCCGCGACGTTCCGCCAACCGCGCGGTGGGGCGGCATCGTCGGTGCGCAGGCCGCCGAGCAGCAGGCACGCCGCGGCGACGAGATGGCGGTGCAGCACGTCGGCCGGCGCGACCGGGGCCAGCAGCTCGGGGTTCTCGTCCAGGAAGGCCGTGGTGGTGCTGCCGGACAGGAACGCTTCCGACTCCAGGATCGCCACGAGCGACTCGGCGTTGGTCACCACTCCCGCCACCCGGTCGGCGCGCAGCGCCTCGGTCAGCGCTGCAGCGGCCGCGCCGCGCTCGACCCCGTGCGCGACCACCTTGGCCAGCATCGGGTCGTAGTACGGCGTCACCTCGCAGCCCTCGGCGACCGCGGCATCGACTCGTACATCGCCGTGCTCGTGCAGCTCCCAGCGGGTGATCGTGCCGGTGCTGGGGCGGAAGTCGTTCGCGGGGTCCTCGGCGTAGAGGCGGACCTCGATGGCGTGGCCGTTCTGCCGCACCTCGGGCAGCAGCGACCGCAGCGCGGACACGGAGCTTCGGGTCCTGGCGCACGTCGTCGGCGAGGTCGAGGACCTCGGGCAGGCCGAGCTCCTCGCCCTGGTAGAGGTACGCCGACCCCGGCAGCGCCAGCGAGAGCAGCGACATCGCGAGCGAGCGGCGGCGACCGGCCTCGACGTCGATCGTCTCCGCGTCGAGCCACGGCGCGAACCGGGTGACCGGGCGCCACACGTCGTGGTTCGACAGCACCCAGGTCGGCGGTGCGCCGACCGCGGCCGAGGTGAGCAGCGACGTGCCGATCACGTCGCGGATGACATCGGCGTCCCAGTAGGCCTTGAGGAAGTGGAAGTTGAACGTGGTGTGCAGCTCGTCGGGGCGCGTGTACGCCGCCTGACCCTCGGTGGTGCGCACCCACGCCTCGCCGACGAACGCGCGCGGCGGCTCGTACGTGTCGGAGAGCCGGCGCCACTCGCGCCACACGTCGTGCACGCGCGGCTGGTCCCACGCGGGGCCGGTCTCGTTGCCCGGGGTCCAGACCTCGTCGGGCTCGGGGCCGTCCGGGTAGCCGGGCGCCTTGATGAGCGAGTGCGCGACGTCGATGCGGAACCCGTCGACGCCCATGTCGAACCAGAAGCGCAGCGTCGTCGCGTAGTCCTCGTGGATCTCGGGGTTCTCCCAGTTCACGTCGGGCTGGGAGTCGTCGAACAGGTGCAGGTACCACCAGCCGGGGTGGCCCTCGATCGGCGTCCACGCGGATCCGCCGAACGCGCTCACCCAGTTGTTCGGCGGCAGCTCGCCGTTCTCGCCCTTGCCGCGCAGCGCGTGGAAGCGCCCCCACTCCGGCGAGCCGGGCGCCGTCTTCATCGCAGCCTTGAACCAGGGGTGGTCCCACGAGAAGTGGTTCGGCACGACGTCGACGAACACCCGCAGCCCGAGCTCGTGCGCCTCGGCGACCATCGCGCGGGCGTCGTCGAGCGTGCCCAGGCGCGGGTCGACGTCGCGCGGGTCGGCGACGTCGTAGCCGCCGTCGAGCAGCGGCGACGGGTAGAACGGCGACAGCCAGATCGCGTCGACGCCGAGGTCGGCGATGTAGGGCAGCCGCGCACGGATGCCGGGCAGGTCGCCGAGGCCGTCGCCGTCGGAGTCGGAGAAGGAGCGCGGGTAGATCTGGTAGACCACCGCGACCCGCCACCACAGGCGCTCGTCGCGCGGGGGGAGGCCGGCGTTGCCCTCGCGGACGGGCAGGTCTGCGGTCATTCGGCTGCTCCCGGGGTGGTCGTGGTGGAGTCGGTGTTCACCATGGCGATCGCGGCGCCGACGAGGTAGCGCCAGAGCTCCTGCTCGAGCGCGGGGTCGAGACCGAGGTCGGACATGGTCGCGTCGAGGGCCTCGCGCATCCGGTCCAGCCAGTGGTCGCGCGCCGTGTCGTCGACGGGGTACGGCGAGTGCCGCATCCGCAGCCGCGGGTGGCCGCGCTCGTCGGAGTACGTCGTCGGGCCGCCCCAGTACTGCATGAGGAAGAGGGTCAGCCGGCGCTCGGCACCCTCCATGTCGCTGGACGGGTACATGGGCATGAGGACCGGGTCCTGCGCGACGCCCTGGTAGAAGCGGTGCACGAGCGTGGTGAAGAACTGCTCGCCGCCCATGAGGTCGAACGGCGTGGTCTCGGGCTGCATGCCGCCATTCTGCCGTCCCGATCGGCGTACGCCGACGCCCGGGGCGCGGCGCGGCGGTCAGGCGTGCGGCGCCGAGTCCGCGACCGCGTCGAGCTCCTCCGCGCGAGCTCGGATGTTGCGCAGCATCGAGCCGAAGATGACGCCGTGGAAGGGCAGCATGCTCGTCCAGTACAGGTGCCCGTGCAGGCCGGTGGGGTGGAAGACCGCGCGCTGCCGGTAGACCGTCACGGGCCGTCCGCCGGAGAGGCCGGTCGGCTCGATCGACAGCTCCAGCCAGGCCAGGCCGGGTACGCGGAACTCCCCGCGCAGCCGCAGGAGGCGCCCGGGGACGCGCTCCTCGACGCGCCAGAAGTCGAGCGGGTCGCCGACGCGCAGCGTCTCGGGGTTGCGCCGTCCGCGGGCCAGGCCCACGCCGCCCGACGCCCGGTCGAGGACGCCGCGCACCTCCCATGCGAGCGGGAAGGAGTAGTAGCCCTGGTCGCCGCCGAGCCCCTCGACGACCGTCCAGAGCGTTTCGGCGTCGGCGTGCACGATGGTGGAGCGGTCGTCGGAGTAGAGCGACCCGCCGGCCCAGTCGGGGTCGCTCGGCAGCGGGTCGCTGGGGGCGCCCGGGATGCTCGAGCTCGACCACGCGGTACGCACGTCGGCCTCGCGGATGCGCGCGAGCGCCAGGCTCACCGCGCGCTCGTAGGGGACCAGCCCCTCGGGCGGGTCGGGGATGAACCCGGCGATGTCGTGCTCGCGGCAGACCGAGCGCATCGTGAGGCTGTCGACGAGCGGCTTCGCGACCGCCTTGGGCACCGGCGTCACCAGGCCGACCCAGTTGCTCGACAGCCGCGGCGTCAGGAACGGCATCCCGACGACGATGCGCTGCGACAGACCTGCCGCGCGCGCGTAGCCGTGCATCATCTCCTCGTAGGTGATGACGTCGGGCCCGCCGATCTCGAACGTGCGGTTGATCGTCCCGGGCAGCTCGGCGACGCGCACGAGGTAGTAGAGGACGTCGCGGATCGCGATCGGCTGGGTCTCGGTGCGCACCCAGTTCGGCGTCACCATCACCGGCAGCCGCTCGGTGAGGTAGCGGACCATCTCGAAGCTGGCCGAGCCGCTGCCGATGATCACCGCGGCGCGCAGCTCCACCGTCGGTACGCCGCTGCTGCGGAAGATCTCGCTGACCTCGGCGCGGCTGCGGAAGTGCTCCGACATCTCCTCGACCGGGAGGTCGGGGAGCAGCGCACCGACGTAGACGATCCGGCCGACCCCCTCCTCGCGCGCGGCGGCCGCGAACGTGCGCGCGATGGTGCGCTCGAGCTCCTCGAACCCCTGGCCGGCCAGCAGCGAGTGCAGCAGGTAGTAGGCGACGTCGACATCGCGCAGCGCCTCGTGGACGACGGCCGGGTCGCTCGCGTCGCCGGCCACGACCTCGACGCGGTCGACCCACGTCCGGTCCGACAGCCGCTCCGGGTGCCGCGCCAGCACTCGTACATCGTGCCCGGCGTCGAGCAGCTCGGGGACGAGCCGGCCGCCGATGTAGCCGGTGACGCCGGTGACGAGGATCCGCATGCCGCTCAGTCTGGTGCGCGCCACGGCTCGCCGCGCGCCGGGGCGACCGACGGTGCCGGGTGCAGCGAGAGCCCGGGCAGGGAGCGGGGCGCGGTCAGCGGGTGACGGCGACGGCGACGAGCGAGAAGGCTGCCACGACCACGGCCATGATCCCCAGCGGGACCAGCCAGCGGCGCCAGCCGTTGCGGTCGTAGCGTGCGACGCCCGCAGCCGCGCGGATCGACTGGCCGTTCGGGTCGTGCTCGGAGAACTGCTGGCTCACCCGACCACCGTACGTCGCGGATCCGACGGAAGGGCCAACCAGAACGGTCGTGCTGCTGACACTCCGGCGACGGCGACGGCGACGGCGACGGGGACCGGGTCAGGCGGGCGGGGCGGCGGGCGGGGTGGTGCCCGGGAGGTTCTGGCGCTGGAGGACGGGCACGCGCACGCCGGCGTCGTCGAAGGCGAGCTTGAGGCGCTCGCGGATCGCGCGCGCGGCGACCATCTGCTTGTCGGGGGCCGCCTTGGCGGTGATGCGCACGAAGACGGCGTCGCCGCTCACGCTCTCCACGCCGGCGTAGGTCGGCGTGCCGAAGAGGGTGTCGTCGTACTGCGGGTCGTCGTCCATCTCCGAGCCGACGCGCTCGATGATGCGGCGCACCCGGTCGAGGTCCTCGTTGTAGGCGATGGGGACGTCGACGATGGCCATCGTCCAGCCCTGCGAGCGGTTCCCCACGCGCAGGATCTCGCCGTTGCGGACGTACCAGACGACGCCGGACATGTCGCGCACGCGCGTGATGCGCAGCGTGACCTCCTCGACCGTGCCGGTCGCGGGGCCGAGGTCGACGAAGTCGCCGACACCGAACTGGTCCTCGAGGACGAGGAAGACGCCGGACAGGAAGTCCTTCACCATCGTCTGGGCGCCGAAGCCGAGGGCGACGCCGATGACGCCGGCGCTCGCGATCAGCGGCCCGAGGTTCACGCCGATCTGGGCGAGGATCAGCAGCAGCCCGATGGTGAGCACCGTGAACGTCGCGACGCTCTTGAGCAGCTGCCCGAGCGCCTCGGCGCGCTGCTCGCGACGCGCCGACATGAGCACCGCGGTGAGCTCCTGCGTGTGCTCGGCCGCGCGCGCCTGGCCGGGCCGCTCCTCGCGCAGCCGCTCCTTCGCGTTCGCCGTCACCCGCGTGATCACGCGCAGCAGCAGCCACCAGACCAGCAGCGAGATGACGACGATGAGGATGATGGCCAGCAGGTTCGTGGCCATCCACGTGATGACGATCTGGTACCACGGGTCGGCCGCCGCAGGCTTGGGCGTGGGGCTCGCCGCCACGTGGGCCAGGAATCGCATGCGCTCAGCCTAGTTGAGCGTCAGACCCGTCCACCGCGCGGCGAACGCCAGCATGTCCGCCGACTCCTCGACCGACTTCGACAGCTTCCGCGCCCCGTGGCCGACGTCGCCCTCCGCACGGATCACGATCGGCCGGGTGCCGGCGGTCGCGTGCTGCAGCGCCGCGCAGAGCTTGCGGCCGTGCATCGGATCGGTGCGGGTGTCGTTGTCGAAGACCATGAACATGGTCGCCGGGTAGTCGATGCCCTCGCGGGCGTTGTGGTACGGCGAGTAGCCGAGCAGCCAGTCGAGCTCCTCGGGGACCTCGGGGTCGCCGTACTCGACCGTCCACGACAGCCCGAGCTCGGACTCGACGTAGCGGACCATGTCGAGGAGCGGGGCGATGCAGATCGCGGCGCCGTAGAGGTCGGGCCGCTGCGTGACCGCCGCGCCGACCAGGAGGCCGCCGTTGCTGCCGCCGTTGATGGCCAGCTGGTCGCGCGTGGTCCAGCCCTCGCGCTCGAGCCACTCGGCCGCGGCGTGGAAGTCGTCGAAGACGTTCTGCTTGCTGCCGAGCATGCCGGCGCGGTGCCACTCCTCGCCCTCCTCGCCGCCGCCGCGCAGGCAGGCGACGGCGAAGACGCCGCCGGCCTCGACCCAGGCGAGGGCGACGGAGTTGAAGCCGGGCGTCATCGAGATCCCGAAACCGCCGTAGCCGTAGAGGATCGTCGGCCGCGGGCGGTCGGGCTCGGCGCTCTGCGACAGCACGAACATCCGGACGACGGTGCCGTCCTGCGAGGGGTACTCGACGAGCTGCGAGTGGATCTGCGGGACATCGACCTCGCCCGGCGGCTTGGCGTACAGCGCCACCTCGCCCGTGCGCGCGTCGTAGGAGTAGACGTGCACCTGCGTCGTGAAGTCGGTGTAGACGAACCACATGACCGAGCCGCCGTCGGGGCGCTCCGCGAGCCCGCCGAGCGTGCCCACGCCGGGCAGCGGCAGGACGCCGGTGCGCGCGCCGGTCGCGGCGTCGTGCAGCGTGATCTCGCCGACGCCGTGCAGGGTCCACGACACCGCCATCACGGGGACGTCGAGGTCGGGGCCGTCGAGGAACGCGAAGTCCTCGAGCACCGCCTCGTCGTCCTCGGGAACGAGCTCGACCCAGCTCTCGTAGGCGAGGTCGCTCGGGTCGACGACGAGCACCCGGCCGCGCGGTGCGTCGCGGTCGGTGTGCACGAGCACCCGTCCGTCGCGGGCGAAGTACAGGCCGGTGTTGGCGTCGACGTCGACCTGGACCTCGCGGAACGCGGGCGTCTCGAGCGGAGACGCCGTCAGGTCGGCGAGCCACAGGTCGTTGCGCGGCTCGGTGCCCTCCTGGCTCGAGAGCTGCAGCCAGCGGCCGTCCATGCTCACCTGCACGCCGAAGTACGACGTGATCGGCCGGCCGGCGCCGAAGATCTCGACGTCGGTCTCCGGGTCGGCGCCGAGGCGGTGCAGGTAGACGCGGCGGTGGTACTGCACCTCGTCGGCGGGCAGGAGCGACGGGTCGAGGCGACGGACGTAGTAGTAGGCCTCCGCGCCGGGCAGCCACGCGACGGGGGAGTAGCGGGCGCGGTCGATGGGGCCGTCGACGATCTCGCCGGTCGCGATGTCCATCACGCGCAGCACCGACTCCTCGGTGCCGCCCTCGGAGAGCTGGTAGGCCAGCAGGTGGCCCTCCTTGCTGGGCTGCCAGGTGTCGAGGGTGGTGCGACCGGTCGGGTCGATCGCCATCGGGTCCAGCAGGACCCGCTCGGTGCCGTCGGGGTCGACCGTCCAGAGGACGGAGAACTGCTGGTCGGGGTCGCGCCGCATGAAGAAGCGGCGGTCGCCGCGGAAGATCGGGACGCCGATCCCGCCGGCGGCCACGAGCTCGGTCACGCGCGTGCGCCAGTGCTCGGCCGTCGTCCACGTCGCGCGCTCGTCCTCGAGCAGCGTGTGCTGGGCCTGCGACCACGCGACCGTGCGCTCGTCGGACGGGTCCTCGAGGTAGCGGTAGGGGTCGGGCACCGCGCGACCGTGGCGGTCGTCGACGAGGTCGAGGCGGGGGGCATCGGGGTAGGTCGGCACGACCGACACCCTAGGCACGGGTCGGCGCCCGGCAGCGTTCCGGCACCCCGACGGGCTAGGACTCCGACTCGGGCTTGGGCGGCAGGCTCCGCGCGTACGCCGCACTCCGGTCGGCCCACGTGGCGACCTGGACGACGTCGTCGAGGTCGTCGGCGGGGACCCGCAGCCAGCCGGGCATCGGGCGCCCGCGCATCACGGCGACCTCGGCCGAGGTCGTGTCGACGAGGTCGTCGGCGTCCGCGGGGTCGACGCGCACGAGCGCCCCGCCCTGGTGGCTGGCCGCGATCGCCATGTGGCCGCCGACCATGAAGGCGAGCCCGCCGAACATCGTGGACTCGGTCACCCCGGGCTGGTCCTCCAGGCACCCGCGGATCCGGTCGGCCAGCTGCTCGTCGTACGCCATGCCCCGAGGCTCGCACGCTCCGCAGCCGCCACGCAGCAGGTAAGGCCCGAGACCGACCGTACGGAGGACCCACCGTCGTCCGGCTCGCGGAGCACCCGGCCCGGACGGCCGTCGCGCTGGGTAGCGGACGGCGGTGCGTCCGATCCTCGGCGGGAGCCGAGACTCCCCGGCTCGCCGTGGCTAGCGTCGAGGGCGAGACGCAGGGGCCATCGCGGCCCCCAGGGGGAGGGCCCGTCCTGCGCGAGGGAGGCGCCATGAAGCGCCACGTTCTCGTCACCGCTCTCGCCGCACTGCTGGTAGCCGCGTGCGGCTCGTCCGCGGGCTCCGGCGCCACGTCCGCGTCGCCCGCGCAGACGACGCCGACGCCGTCGGTGTCGGCCATCGCGTCGTGCGACGAGCTGAAGGTCGCGGCGGCCCACGTCACGACGTTCGTCCACTACATCGCGCTGAACGTCGGCAGCGACAACGACTCCAGCGCCTACTTCACCGAGCTGCGCGACACGGTGGCCTCGCTGCAGGCGTCCCAGTCCGTGTGCCCCACCGACGCGAAGGTGCAGCTGGCCGCTCTCGCGGCCGGCGTCGAGACCCTCGCCGCGGCGTACCGGCCCGGGACGTCCGCCGACGTGATCGCCGCGGACAAGGCTGCGGTCGACGCCCTGCTCCCGCTGGGAGAGGCGGCGTTCACCGCGCTGGGCATGGATCCCTCGCCGTGGAAGGACACCGCGCGCTATCCCGTGTGAGCCCGCCGACCCCGGCTCCGACGGCATGATCGGGGGATGACGGAGCTGCACGAGCTGTCGGCGCTGGAGCAGGCGGCGCTGGTACGCCGGCGCGAGGTATCGAGCGTCGAGCTGACCGAGCACCACCTGCGCCGCGCCGACGCGCTCGACGCGACGGTGGGGGCGTACATCACCCGCACCGACGATCTCGGGCTCGAGCTCGCCCGAGCGGCCGATGCCCGCGTCGCCGCAGCCGATGACGGCGAGCCGCTGCCGGCGCTGCTCGGCACGGTCGTGCCCGTGAAGGACCTCGACGCCCTCGCGGGCGTGCGCATGACTGGCGGCTCGGTCGTCTTCGACGTCGTGCCCGAGCAGGACGACCACGTCGTCGCGCTCATGCGCGCCGCGGGCCTCGTGATCACCGGCAAGACGAACGCGCCCGAGTTCGGCCTGCCCTGCTACACCGAGCCCGACGTCGCACCGCCGGCCCGCACACCGTGGGACCTCACGCGCTCCGCCGGGGGTTCGAGCGGTGGCGCCGCTGCTGCGGTCGCCGCCGGGATCGCCGCTGCAGCACAGGGGAACGACGGCGGCGGCTCGCTGCGCATCCCGGCGAGCGTCTGCGGCCTCGTGACCGTCAAGCCCTCGCGCGGCCGCATCAGCAACGCGCCGTGGCCGGACTCGCTCGGCGAGCTCACCACTCACGGCCCGCTCGCGCGCACGGTCGAGGACGCCGCCGCGCTGCTGGACCTGATGGCCGTCCCGGCCCCCGGCGACGGGCTGCTGCTGCCGCCGCTTGCACCCGACGACTCCTTCCTCGCCGCGGCCCGACGCGAGCCCGGCCGGCTGCGGATCGGTCGCTACGCCGTGCCCGTCATCGCCGAGACCGACGTCGACCCCGCGGTGCTCGCCGTCTACGACGACGCGTCGCGGCTGCTCGAGTCGCTGGGGCACGTCGTCGAGGACGTCGCACCGCCCTTCGGCCCCGACCAGGTGCACGCGTTCGAGGCGGTCTGGTCGATCCTCGCGCTCGGGGTGCCGCTCGACCCCGCCGACGAGGAGCGGCTCCGGCCGCTGACCCGGTGGCTGCGCGAGCGCGGTCGCGGCGTCTCCGGCGAGCAGCTCTCGGCGTCGGTGTCGCTCATGCGCTCCCTGACCCGCAGCACCGTCGCCGGCACCGCCGCCTACGACGCCGTGCTCACGCCGACCCTCGCCCAGCTCCCCGCCCTCGTCGGAGGCCTGCGCGACGACGCCGACCCCGCGGCCGACTTCGAGGCCCAGAAGCGGTTCACCCCGTTCACCTCGCCGTACAACATCTCCGGCCAGCCGGCGGTGTCGCTCCCGCTGGGCTGGCCGGAGGTCGACGGGGTGGTCCTCCCGGTGGGGGTCCAGCTCGTGGGCCGCCCGGGGGAGGAGGCCGTGCTCCTCGGCCTGGCCGGTCAGCTCGAGCGCGCGGCGCCCTGGGCGCACCGCCGCCCACCGGTCTGAAACCGTTTGCACGAAAGCCGGGGTCCCCCTGGCGATCCGGCCCCCGGGCGCGACAGGATGCCGGGTGTGAACCACGACCTCGTCGCCCTCGCGTCCGCCTACGGAGTCGCCACCGAGTTCTGGGACCAGGCCGGCGCCCACCAGGAGGTGTCCGAGGACACCGTGGTGGCCGTGCTGGCGGCCCTCGGCGTCGACGCGACCACGCCCGAGGGGGTCGCGGCGGCGCTGCACGAGCGCCGGATCCGCGACTGGCGCAGGACACTTCCGCCGGTCTTCGTCGTCCGCGAGGGCGACGGCGCGACCTGCTGGGTCCACCTCCCGCACGGCGACGGCGCCCGGATGTGGATCGAGCTCGAGGACGGCGGATCGCGCTCCGACGTCGTGCAGGTCGACCGCTGGGTCGAGCCCGTCGAGGTCGACGGGGCGCTCGTCGGCGAGGCGACCTTCGCGCTCCCGGGCGACCTGCCGACGGGCTGGCACCGTTTGCACGCCGAGGTCCAGGGAGCCGACGGCGGCACGCACGTGGCGTCGACCGTCCTCGTCGTCACGCCGCGCGCGCTCGCGCTGCCGGAGCGGCTGCGCCGACGTCGCGGCTGGGGCTTCGCGGCCCAGCTGTACTCGGTGCGCTCGCGCCGCTCGTGGGGGCTCGGCGACGTCTCCGACCTCTCCGACCTCGTGTCGTGGTCGGGCCGCGAGCTCGGCGCCGACTTCGTCCTGGTGAACCCGCTGCACGCCGCGTCGCCCGTTCCGCCGATGGCGCCGTCGCCCTACCTGCCCGTCACCCGCCGCTTCGCGAGCCCCATCTACCTGCGCGTCGAGGCGATCCCCGAGTACGCCTACCTCACCGAGGAGCACCGCCAGCAGGTCGAGGTGCTCGCCCGCACGGTGCAGCCGGCCAACACCTCGGCCGCGCTGCTCGAGCGCGACCCGGTCTGGATGGCCAAGCGCGTCGCCCTCGAGCTGGTGTCGAAGGTGGCGCGGTCGCTCGGCCGGCAGTCGGCGTACGACGACTTCGTGGCGCGCGAGGGCCAGGGCCTCGAGGACTTCGCGCTCTGGTGCGCGCTGTCGGACAAGTACGGCGAGCCCGCGGTGTGGCCCGAGGACCTCGCCGACCCGCGGGGTGCCGCGGCGGAGAAGGCCCGGACCGACCTCACCGACCACGTCGAGTTCCACCGCTGGTGCCAGTGGGTCCTCGACGAGCAGCTCGCGCAGGCGCAGGAGGCCGCGCACGACGCCGGCATGGCGATCGGCGTCATGCACGACCTCGCCGTCGGCGTGCACCCCGAGGGTGCCGACGCGTGGGCGCTGCGCGACGTGCTCGCCAAGGACGTCGCCGTCGGTGCGCCGCCGGACATGTACAACCAGATGGGCCAGGACTGGTCGCAGCCGCCGTGGCGCCCCGACGCCCTGGCCGAGGCCGCGTTCATCCCCTACCGCGACATGCTGCGCACCGTGCTGCGGCACGCGGGCGGCATCCGGGTCGACCACGTGCTCGGGCTGTTCCGGCTCTGGTGGATCCCGCGCGGCATGCCGGCCAACGCCGGCACCTACGTCCGCTACGACCACGACGCCCTCGTCGGCATCCTCGCCCTCGAGGCGCAGCGTGCTGGCGCCGTCGTGATCGGCGAGGACCTCGGCACGGTCGAGGCCTGGGTGCAGGACACGCTGCGCGACCGCGGGATCCTCGGCACCTCGATCCTCTGGTTCGAGAAGGACGACGCCGACCTGCCGCTCGCGCCCGAGCACTGGCGCGAGCTCGCGCTCGCCAGCGTCACCACCCACGACCTGCCGCCGACGGCGGGCTTCCTCGCCGGCGAGCACGTCCGGCTGCGCGACGAGCTCGGCCTGCTCACCACGTCGTACGACGAGGAGCTGGCGTCGCACGAGGCCGACCTCGCCGCCTGGCTCACGGCGCTGCGCGAGCGCGGGCTGCTGCGGGAGGACGCGGGCGAGGCCGACATCGTCGAGGCGCTGCACCGCTACCTCGCGCGCACGCCCGCCCGGCTGCTCGCCGTGTCGCTGGCCGACGCCGTCGGCGACCGCCGGGCGCAGAACCAGCCCGGCACGGACCAGGAGTACCCGAACTGGCGCGTCCCGCTGTGCGACGGCGACGGAGCCCCGGTGCTCGTCGAGGACCTGCCCGACCTCGCGTTCCTGCGTCGCCTCGTGGCGGCCGTGCGCTCCTGACGAGCGGGTCCGGTCGCCGGTGCGCACAGGTGCCGGCGGCGTACGGGCGCGGGCGGGTGGGCCGCAGACCCGGCGTACGCCGACCCCCAGCCCGTAGGATCACGGCCATGCCGACGCGCACCCGTGCCGCCCTCGTCGCGGCCCTCGCCCTGGTCACCTCCGTCGTCCTGGCCGGTCCCGCTTCGGCGACGACCACGCCGCCGGGCAGCGTGATGGACCAGCAGGTGGAGATCATGTCCCCGGGCACCGCGCTGCTGATCTTCGCGGGCATCCCGCTCGCGGTCGTCGCGCTCGTGTGGCTGCTCGTGTCGGCGCCGGGCTGGACCCGCAACGGCCGCCCCAGCGACACCGACGCGTGGACCGGCGACGCCGTGGTCGTGGTCGTGGGAGCGCTGGGCGTCTCGCCGGCCGGGGCCGGGAGCGCGGTCACGGTCGCCAGTGCGAGTGCCCCGACCACCGCGACGGTCAGGCGGACGGCGCGACGTCGGTGCACGATGG
>JBGAJT010000002.1:26964-31044 GCA_044224785.1 Candidatus Nanopelagicales bacterium
CCGGGGCTGCGGACGCCGCGGCGGCCGGCGGGGCCGCCGCCGACGAGGCGACGGGTGGCTCGAGTGCCGCCTGGTGACGGCCTGACCGACGCGCAGCGCGCGCGTCTCGCCCACGCCGTCGAGACGGCGGACGGGGCGACCGGTCTGTCGTTCCTGGTGCGGGTCGGGGTCCTCGACGGCGGTCGCGCGGCGGCCGAGGCGCTCCTCGCGGCGCGGGGGGCCGACGCCGCTAGGACGGTGCTCGTGGCGGTCGACCCGCCGGCACGCGCCCTCGAGATCGTCACCGGCTCCACGGCGTCGACCGTCCTCGACGACCGCACGTGCGCGCTCGCCTCGCTGACGATGACGACGTCGTTCGCCGCGGGCGATCTCGTCGGCGGCCTGTGCCGCGGTCTTCAGGTCCTCACCGACCACGGCCGCGCCGTGGCCCACCGCCACCTCGACACCCTCTGACCCCGTCGATGTGTGTCCACCCGCCGGTATACCGGCCCGTGGACACATATCAACGGGTCAGGAGTCGCAGGCGCGGCAGCGCAGCGAGCGCTCGATGCCGTCGCGACCCTCGCGCACGAGCCGGCGCGCACCCGAGGGGACGTCGTCGCGGGCGAGGAACCGGTCGGTGATCTCGAGCATTTCCGGCTCGATGATCTGCGAGGGGTAGAGACCCGTCACGATCGTCTGCGCCGTCTCGTTGGTGCGCGTCGCCCACACGTGCGGGATCGCGTCGAAGTAGCGGTCGAGGAACGCGCGGTGCAGCTCGCTCTGGTCGGGGTGCACGAAGCCCGCGATGGTCGCCACGAGGAGCGCGTTGGGCAGGTCGTCGGACTCGACGGCCGCCGCGAACGCCTCCTCCTTGGCCGCCATCGTCGGCACGAGGGCCTGCGCGGTGGCGGCCTGACGGCGGCCGGTCGCGGTGTCGTCGTGCTCGAGCTCGGTCTCGATCTCGGCCGGGTCGGCAGCCCCCTGCGCGATGAGGCGCTGCAGGAAGGTCCAGCGCAGGTCGGTGTCGACGACGAGGCCCTCGGGGGCGCCGCCCTCGAGCCAGGTGCGCACGACGGCGGTCTGCTCCGGGGTGCGCGCGGTCGCCGCGTAGGCACGGGCGAACGCGAGCTGGTTGTCGCTGCCCGGCTGGGCGTCGCCGACCAGGCGCAGCAGCAGCGCGGACCAGCGGTCGCGGTAGCCGTCGTGCTTGCCCGGGCCGGCGAACTGCTCGATCGCGGCCTTGGTCTGGCTCAGCAGCGTGGTGACGACGCTGATGTCGGTCTCGCTCGGGAGGCCGGACTCGACGAGCGTCAGGAAGTCGCCCATCGGCAGCTCGGCGTCGCGCAGCATGTCCCACGCCGCCGCCCAGATGAGCGCGCGGGCGAGCGCGACGCGTTTCGCCTGTCCGCCCGACAGCGTGGCGACGTCGGTGTCGAGGTACGGCGTCATGCCGAGCTTGTCGAGGATCGCGTCGACCTCGGTCTTCTCGCCGGGGTGGTCGAGCGGGGTCTCGGGCATCGACAGGCGGTCCTGCACGTAGTCGAGCACCAGGCGGGTGAGCCGCTCGTCGTAGGTGTGCATGCGCTGCGGCGCGAGGGGGGCGTCAGCCATGGCTGGAGCCTTCCAGGGATCCGGCGCGCCGATGGCCCGTCCACGCAGCAGGCGCCGAGATGCGGAGGCTAGCAGCGCGATACGCCGCCCCCGAAATCCCCGCCGGACGGTTCGTCAACGTCGCGCCACGAGACCCGCCCGCTCGCTGTGATCGTTCCTCCGGGTAGGGCGATCAAGGTTCAGGGTCGGGTCAGGGTCCGGCCCTGATGGCTAGCGGCAGAGGCCGAGGCAGGGTGGTGTTCGCGGGTGCCGACGGTGCGCCCCGAGTGGTGCAGCCGACCGTGGGTGGTCGTCGCCACATCGTCGCCGGGGGTTCAGGAGAAGCTGATGATCGAGGCGCGCAGTGGCAGCGCACGCTGGTGGGTTCTGGTAGCCGCGACCGTCGGGTTCACCGCCGCGGCGTTCCTCGTCCCCTGGCCCGCCGCGTCGGCGATCACCGGCCTCACGTGGGCGGGGCCCCAGGACCTTGCCGGTTCGGTGGGGCACGCCCTCGTCGCCGACTGGGCGTCGGCCGTTCCCGCGCCGGGAGGGCAGGCGTCGTCCGCACTGACGGATCCGACCCGGTTCTGGCGCTGGTTCCACGTGGTCAAGGCGCTGCTGGCCCTAGCAGCCCTGGTGCCGGCCGCGGTCCTCGTCACCCGCGCTGGTCGAGCCCGGCGTGCCTCGTCCTCCGCGGCTCGGCGGTTCGCGTGGGCGACCGTGACCGCCGCCGGCAGCCTCGTCACGGCGCTCGGCGTCGTCCTGCTGGTCGCGAACGTGCAAGGTGCGATCGCACCCCTGTCGTCGGTGCTCTCGTTCCTCCCCGCGAGCGGCCGGAGCCCGGCGCTCGTGGACGCCGTGACGGCGCTCGACGCGAGCATCGGCAGCGGGCACCCGACGTCGACGGCATCGGCGATCGTCTCGGACTTCGCCGCGTATCACGCGGTCGTCGCGGTGCTCCTGGCCCTGGTCGCAGTCCTCGTCGGCGCGGCGACGGTGCGCGTAGCCCGAGCACGACGGTGGGGTTCGGTGGTCGCGCTGGCCGCGACGGTGCTGATCGTCGCGGTCCTGACGGCCGCGAACACCGGCACCGCTCTCGCCCCGACCCCCGCCCTGCAGTCGTTCCTGTCCGGCGTCGCCGGATGACCACGGGCATGTGACGAGGCTCGCGCCGGGCGTCACGAGGCGGTCCGCGGGCGGGGGCGACGGGCCTAGGATCGATGGGTGAGCCGATCCGTCACCGACCTGCTCGCGGCGCCCGGCGGGCTGACCGACGTCACCCGCAGCGATGCCGCGCTCAGGCGCTTCCTCCACGGCCTCCCCGGCGTCGACCAGGTCGGCGCCGACGCGCGCGCCGCGGCCCTGTCGACCCGGTCGATCAAGACGACGTCGAAGGCGTTCGCCATCGACCTCGCGATCTCGATGATCGACCTCACCACGCTCGAGGGCGCTGATACGCCGGGCAAGGTGCGCTCGCTCTGCGCCAAGGCGATGCGACCCGACCCGCACGACGGCTCGGTGCCGCGCACCGCCGCGGTCTGCGTCTACAACGACCTCGTCGGGCTGGCCAAGGCCGAGCTCGGCGACAGCGGAGTCAAGGTCGCGGCGGTGGCGACGGCGTTCCCGTCGGGGCGCGCGTCGCTCAACGTGAAGCTCGCCGACACGCGCGACGCCGTCCTGCAGGGCGCCGACGAGATCGACATGGTCATCGACCGCGGTGCGTTCCTGTCCGGCCGCTACCTCGAGGTGTTCGAGGAGATCGCCGCGGTGAAGGAGGCGTGCCACGAGGACGGCGCCACCGCGCACCTCAAGGTGATCCTCGAGACCGGTGAGCTGCAGACCTACGACAACGTGCGCCGCGCGTCGTGGCTCGCGATGCTCGCGGGTGCGGACTTCATCAAGACCTCGACCGGCAAGATCGCCCCGGCCGCAACGCTTCCCGTGACCCTCGTGATGCTCGAGGCGTGCCGCGACTGGCGCGACGCGACCGGCGTCCAGATCGGCATGAAGCCCGCGGGCGGCATCCGGACGACGAAGGACGCGATCAAGTACCTCGTGCTCGTCAACGAGACGGTGGGCCCGGACTGGCTCGATCCCGACTGGTTCCGTCTCGGTGCCTCGAGCCTGCTCAACGACCTGCTGCTGCAGCGCCAGCGGATGTCCACCGGCCGCTACTCCGGCCCCGACTACGTCACCGTCGACTGACGGGGAGGACGCATGGCCACCTTCGAGTACGCACCCGCGCCGGAGTCGCGCGCGGTCGTCGACATCGCGTCGTCGTACGGACTGTTCATCGACGGCGAGTTCGTCGACGGCACCGGCACGACGATGAAGAGCATCAACCCCGCGACCGAGGAGGTGCTCGCCGAGATCTCGGTCGCGAGCGACGCCGACGTCGACCGAGCTGTGAAGGCCGCGCGCCGCGCCTACACGCGCGTCTGGTCGAAGACCTCGGGCGCCGAGCGCGCGAAGTACCTCTTCCGCATCGCGCGGCTGGTGCAGGAGCGC
>JBGAJT010000300.1:0-4301 GCA_044224785.1 Candidatus Nanopelagicales bacterium
GTGGTGAAGTACGGCTCGAACGCGCGCTGCTGGACCTCGGGGGTCATGCCGACGCCGTCGTCGGTCACCTCGATCACGACGGAGTCCTGCGGCACCAGCTCGAGCTCGGGGTCGTCGACGTGCTCGCGGGCGACCCGCACGAGGACGGTGCCACCGGGCTCCATCGCGTCGCGCGAGTTGATGACGAGGTTGAGCAGGCTGCCGGACAGCTGGCCGGAGTCGACGAGGACGTCGAGCGGTCCCTCGCCGATCTCGAACCGGACGATCCGCTCGTTGCCGACGGCCTGGCGCACCAGGGGGGCCAGGCACTGCACGAAGCTGCCGACCTCGATCGCGGTGGCCCCGAGCGGCTGGCTGCGCGCGACCGCCAGCAGCGACGATGCGATCTCGGCGCCGCGCTCGGCCGCGTCGGCGGCACGGTCGACGTAGCGGGTCAGCCGCGGCTGGTCCGCGACGACGTCGTCGTCGCGCAGCATCTGCAGGTAGCCGCTGATGATGAACAGCAGGTTGTTGAAGTCGTGCGCGAGGCCGCCGGCCATCGTGCCCAGCGAGCGCAGCCGCTCGGACTGCGCGGAGCGCACGGCACGGGCCCGGTCCTCGGTGAGGTCCTTCACCTGGACCACCGCGCGCGCGTTGCCCGCGACGTCGCTCCCGATCGGGCTGACCTCGACGAGCCAGGTCGCCATGCCCTGCTCGCCGTCGGGGTCGCTGTACTCGACGACGCCGGCCTCGCCGTAGCGCGCCCGCTCGAGCAGCCGACGGACCCGGTCCCCCGCCTCGCCGTGCAGCACAAAGGGCAGCGTGTCGATCACCGGGCGGCCGACGAGCGACGACGACGAGCCGGCCGGCCCGTTGCACATGAGCACCTTGCCGCGCGAGTCGACGATGAGCACCTGACCGGGCGCTGCGTTCAGCGCCGCGGCGAGCAGCGCCTCGCGCTCGGCGGCGTCGCGCCGGGCGCGCTCGCGCGAGGCGACCGACTGCAGCTGGAGCGCCGCGGCGAACGCGCCGATGACGAGCATCGTCAGGAGGATCGCGATGCGGGCCAGGATCGACGGACCGAAGCTCGGTCCGGGCCGCACGACGACGTCGAACATGTAGTCGCCGACGCCGGCCTGCGACGTCCCGGCCAGCTGCGAGCGCACCGCGTCCGGCGCCGTGCCGGCCGCGTCGACGGTCACGAGCGACGACGTGGTGCCTGCGGGCGACGACACGAGGGCGAGGCTCGAGCTCACCTGCTCGCGGAGCGCACCGATCGCCGTCGTGCTCTCGGCGAAGGCCTGCGGCAGCGAGACGGCCGTCATGAGCAGCTCGGTGGTGCCCGAGCTGTCGGCATTCTTGATCGGGGCGACGTAGACCGCGAGCGGCACCGGGCTGCCATCGGCGCCCACCGACGGCGTGATCCCGACCAGCAGGGGGACTCCGGCGATCGTGGCGGCGGTGATCACGCCGGTCGAGGCGGGGTCCGCGGCGGCCTTGCGGATGGCCGCGATCGCGCCGTCGTTCTCACCGATCGCGAACGGCGCGGGATCGACCGCACCGGGGACGGCGAGCGCCGCGGCGACCACCGACGGGCTGCCCTCGACGAGCGGGGTCGCATAGCGCGTGAAGGCGGTGAGGTCGCGTCCTGAGAGCGGCGCGGTGGGCGGCGTGGAGGTGCGGGCTGCGAGGCTGGTGAGGTCGTCGGCCAGCACCTGCTGGAACGACGCGGCCACGGTGCGGGCCGCGGTGTCGAGCGCCTGCTGCTCGTCGCGGGCCCAGTAGCCGGTGACCAGCTGCACCGCGACGACGGTGAGCGCGATCGCCGCGAACGGACCGGTGAGGCGGCCACCTGCGCCCGAGCCGCCGAGGACCAGCGAGTGGCGGGCGACCAGCGCAGCGGCGACGAAGGCCGCGGTGACGAGCGGGAGCATGAGGGTGACGAGGGCCGAGCGCCACGCGGCGAAGTCGTGCGGCCAGCCGTGCACCGCGGTCTGCGCCAGGCCCGCGAGGAGCGCCGCGACGAGCACCGCGCCGATCGACGCGGCGAACCGACGGCCGAACGACAGCTGGTGCGGCGTGGGCGCCAGCGACCGGTCGAGGACCAGCACGACGGCCGCGGCGAGCGCGACGCCGATCAGGGCGGTGAGGACCACCGACGCCGCGACGCCGTCCATCGCGACAGCGGTAGCCACGACCACGGCGGCCGCGGAGACGCGGAGCAGCCACGACCGGCACTCGCGGAACACCACCGCGAGGACGAGCACCTCGAGCCGCCAGGCGCCGTCGCTGACGGACGAGACCGCCTCGGCCGCCACGGACGCGACGAGGGCGACGACGGCGAGCAGGAGCCGGAACGGGAGCGCGAGCCCGTTGGCGGGCGCGTCGGCGGAGGGCGCGAGCTGCTGCTCGGGACTCCTCATGGGCCGACCTCCCCGGGACGACGCGAACGGACGCACCGGCGCTCGGCCGGCGCGGTGGATCAGGTGGCGCAGCCCTTGGCGAGCTTGAGCGTCGCGGACGCGACGGCGGCGTCGGACGAGACCGTCCCCGACGTGTTCATGAACGTCGCCTTGGCCCAGTAGTAGTAGGCCGTGGTCGTCGTGCTCAGGGTCTTGCACTGGTAGGCCACGATCTTGGACCACGTGGCCGTCGATCCCGCCGGCACGGAGAAGGACGGGCTCGTCACGCTGCCGAGCAGGGTGCCCGAGGTGTTCACGTTGGTCGACGACCTGTAGTAGGACACGACCAGGTAGCCCGACACCGAGGTCTTGTTCGAGGGGAACGACGCCGTCACCTTCAGGCACGGCTTGGTGGTGCTGCACGTCGTGGTGCCGGTGGCGTACGCGAACGAGCCGGAGGTCACCGAGGCCGGCGCCGTCGTCGTGATCTTCGCGGTGCTCGAGACGGAGTACGCCGCGACCGCCGGGAGGGCGACGGCGACCCAGGCGGCCGCAGCCGTGACCAGGACGGCGAGCGCGCGCTTCGGGGTCGTTGTCATGCGTCCAGGGTGGCACCGCCACGGACCCGCACCGCCCCCGCGAGAGCCCGACGGGGGTTTCTTGAGCCAAAGATGAGCCGCGCCGCACACCCTGCGTGACCTGCGGCGATGGTCGTTGGGCCGACCGGGTGACGGCCCCCGTCTTGACCGTGAGGTGATCTTCACCCGTCCGGCTCTGCGCCGGCTCAGGCGGTCAGGAGCGGCAGCCGACGACCGACAGGTCCAGCGCCTCGCCCACCAGGGCGAAGACGGCGTCGCGCTCGACGAGGAAGCCGTCGTGACCGAACGGCGACTCGATGACCCGCAGGCCGTCGACGGTGCCTGGGGAACGCCGTGCGATGCGCTCCTGCTGGTGCAGCGGGTAGAGCCGGTCGGTGTCGATCCCGCCGACGATCATCGGTGTCGTGATCGACGTCGAGGACGTTCAGCGCCGCGGCCACCCCGGCCCGGCCCCGCCCCACGTCATGGGACAGGATCGCCTCGGTGAGCACCACGTAGGACGCCGGGTCGAACCGCCCGGCGAGCTTGTCGGCGTGGTGGTCGAGGTAGGACTGCACGGCATATCGCCCGTCGCGCAAGGGATCCTCGCCGGGCTGCGGGTCGGCGCCGAAGCGCGACCCGAGCTCGCCCTCGCTGCGGTAGGTCAGGTGCGCGATGCGTCGCGCGACGCCGAGGCCGGTGGTCGGGCCCTCGCCGGGACGGGCGCGGTGGTAGTCGCCGTCCTGCCAGCCAGGATCGGAGGTGATCGCGTGCGTCTGCGTCGTCTGCGTCGCGATCTGGTCGGCCGAAGCGATGGCCCCGACGGCGAGCACGAGGGCGCTGCCGACGCGGTCGGGCGCCGCCACGACCCACTCCAGCGCGCGCATGCCGCCCATGGAGCCGCCGACGACCGTGGCCCAGCGCGCGATGCCGAGGTGGTCGGCGAGCAGCGCCTCCACTGCGACCTGGTCGCCCACCGTGATCCGCGGGAAGCGGGAGCCCCAGGGCCGGCCGTCGGCAGCGGTCGAGGACGGGCCCGTCGTGCCCGGGCAGCCGCCGAGCACGTTGGGCGCCACGACGTACCAGCGATCGGTGTCGATCGCCGCGCCCGGGCCGATCAGGCCGTCCCACCAGCCCGGAGTGGGGTGCCCGGGGCCGGGCGACCCGACGACGTGCGAGTCCCCGGTGAGGGCGTGCAGGACGAGCACCGCGTTCGAGCGGTCGGCGTCGAGCGTCCCCCATGCCTCGTAGGCCACCCGCACGTGCTCGAGATGGCCGCCGAGCTCGAGGTCGACCGGTCCGACGTCGGCGAACCGGCGTGCGCCCACAGGGTCCCCCTCCT
>JBGAJT010000301.1:0-4226 GCA_044224785.1 Candidatus Nanopelagicales bacterium
GGACGAAGGAGTCGGCGAGCTCGAGGCCGCGGATGCCATGGCGCCCAGGGGAGAGCGCCGCCGGGCCGCCGTAGGCGCCGTCGACGTGCAGCCAGAGCCCGTGCTCCTGCGCGATCGCCGCGATCGCGGGGATGTCGTCGACCGTGCCGGCGTTCGTGGTGCCGGACGTCGCGACCACCGCGGCCGGCCGGAGGCCCGCCGCGAGGTCGGCGTCGACCGCCTCGCGCAGGGTCGTCGGCGACAGCCGCAGGTCGTCGCCGGTCGGCAGCACGCGCACGAGGGCAGGGTCCCAACCGGTGGTGACGGCACCGCGCTTGATCGACGAGTGCGTCTGGTCGGACAGGTAGAGGACGCCGCCGCCGGTCTCGGCGCGCGCGACGATCAGCGCCGTCGTGCTCGACATCGAGCCGCCGGTGAGGATGATCCCCTCGCTCGCCGGGGCGAGACCGAGCGCGTCGCGCAGCCAGTCGAGCACCACGAGCTCGAGCGTCGCGGTGCCCGAGCCGCCGCCCCACGACGACGCGATCGCCTGCATGCCCACCGCGAGCCACTCGCCGAGGATGGCGACGTCGGACGACGGCCCCGGCACGCGCGCGAAGTAGCGCGGGTGGTCGCCGTGCTGCTGCGCCTCGAGCGCGACGTCGGCCAGCAGCGCGAGCCCCTCCTCGAGGTCGCCGCGACCGCGCGGCGCCGGACCACCGAGGACCGACGACAGGTCGTCCCAGGTGCGCTCGGTGATCGCCGGCCGGTCGCGCAGGGTCAGCAGGTGGTCGACCGTGCGGTCGACGACCCAGTGCCCCACGCGGCGCAGCTCGTCGGGGCCGAGGTCGAGGAGGTCGGGCGGTACGTCGAGACCGGGGGAGTCGGGCATCGCGTCAGACGATGTTGAGCTCGTAGAGCGTGTCGCCCGCGGTGAACCGCTCGGCCGACATCGACGACACGTCGACCACCGGCTCGCGGTGCAGGTACAGGTCGCGCATGACCTCGCCGACCGCCGGGCCCTGCAGGAAGCCGTGCCCCGAGAAGCCCGTGGCGTACAGGAAGCGCGACGCCGCCGACGCCTCGCCGATGACGGCGTTGTGGTCGGGCGTGACCTCGTAGTAGCCGGCCCAGCGGTGCGCGATGCCGACGTCGAGCAGCGCGGGCGCGCGGCGCTCCATCGCCTCGAGCAGGTCGGGCAGCCAGTCCTCCGTGAAGCCGTCGTGGAACCCGACGGTCTCGTCCTGGTAGGACATCCCGACCAGCAGCCCCGGCCCCTCGCGGTGCAGGTAGAAGGTCGACGCCGCGTCGATCGTCATCGGCGAGTCCATCGGGTAGAGCGCGAGCAGGTCCTCGGACAGCGGCTCGGTCACGATGATCTGGCGGCGCAGCGGCTGCACCGGCAGGTCGACGCCGACCCACGAGCCGATCTCGCGCGACCACGCGCCCGCGGCGCACACCACGGCCGACGTCGCGACGACGCCCTCGCTGGTGACCACCCCGGTGATCTCGCCGTCGCGCGACTCGATCCCGGTGACGCCGACACCGACACGGACCGTCGCACCGAGCGCGCGCGCCCCCGCGGCGTAGCCCTGCACCACGTTCTCGGGGCTGCAGTAGCCGTCGCGCGGGTGGAAGGTCGCGCCGATGACGTCGGAGACGTCGACGCCCCTGCTCAGCGCGCCCGCCTCCGCGGCGGTGAGCAGCTGGGTCGGCACGCCCATCGAGTTCTGCAGCGCGACGGCCTCCTGCGCGACCTGCCACGCGGCCTCGTCGGTGTGCAGGAACAGGTAGCCGACCTGGTGCAGGTCGATCTCGCCGCCCGGCCGCGTCGAGAACTGCTCGAACGCAGGCAGGCTGCGCAGGCCGAGCGCGATGTTGACCGCGTCGGAGAACTGCGCGCGCACGCCGCCCGCGGACTTCGACGTCGACCCGCACGCCAGCGAGTCCTTCTCCAGCAGCAGGACGTCGGTGACGCCGGCCTCGGCGAGGTGGAACGCGGTGCTCGCGCCCATCACGCCGCCGCCGATGATCACGACCTCGGCGGACGAGGGGAGGGAGCGGCTCATCCGAAGTTCACGCCCTGCGCGAG
Source organism: Candidatus Nanopelagicales bacterium (assembly GCA_044224785.1). Taxonomy (GTDB): domain Bacteria; phylum Actinomycetota; class Actinomycetes; order S36-B12; family CAIYMF01; genus Longivirga. Next base: position 2,072 of record JBGAJT010000301.1, read on the forward strand.
CGGGAGCTGGTCGGAGTAGTTGATCGTGTTCGTCGCCCGGCGCATGTAGCCGCGCCACGCGTCCGACCCGCTCTCGCGGCCGCCGCCGGTGGTCTTCTCGCCGCCGAACGCGCCACCGATCTCGGCACCCGACGTCCCGATGTTGACGTTGACGATGCCGCAGTCCGACCCCGCCGCCGACATGAACGTCTCGGCCTCGCGCTGGTCGAGCGTGAAGATCGACGACGACAGGCCCTGGGGCACGTCGTTGTGGATCGAGATCGCGTCGTCGAGGCCGTCGTAGTCCATGACGTAGAGCAGCGGCGCGAAGGTCTCCTCGCGCACGACGTCGGACTGCGCCGGCATCCGCACGACGGCGGGGCGCACGTAGTAGGAGTCGGGTCCCGCGACGTCGACGCGCTCGCCGCCCGCGACGAGGACGCCGCCGGCCTCGACCGCGCGCGCGATCGACGCCTGCATCCGGTCGTACGCCGCCTGGTTGATGAGCGGGCCGACGAGCGTGCCGTCGTCGAACGGGTCGCCGACGGGGAGGCCGGAGTACGCCGACGCGATGCGCTCGACGAGCTGGTCGGCGACCGACGTGTGCGCGATGACGCGGCGCATCGAGGTGCAGCGCTGGCCGGCGGTGCCGGCGGCGGCGAACACGATGCCGCGCAGGGCCAGGTCGAGGTCGGCCGACGGCGCGACGATCGCGGCGTTGTTGCCGCCGAGCTCGAGGATCGCCTTGCCGAAGCGGGCGGCGACGCGCGGGCCGACCTGCGCGCCCATCCGCTCGGAGCCGGTCGCGCTGACGACGGCGACGCGCTTGTCGTCGAGCAGCGCGGCGGAGTCGTCGCGGTCGGCGAGCACGAGCTGGTGCAGCCCCTCGGGCGCGCCCATCTCGGCGATCGCGCGGTCGAGCAGCGCGGAGCACGCGAGCGACGTCAGCGGCGTCATCTCCGACGGCTTCCAGATCACGCTGTCGCCACACACCAGCGCGAGCGCGGTGTTCCACGACCACACGGCGGCGGGGAAGTTGAACGCCGAGATGACGGCGACGACGCCCGCGGGGTGCCAGGTCTCCATGAGGCGGTGGCCGGGGCGCTCGGAGGGCATCGTGCGGCCCTCGAGCTGGCGCGAGAGCCCGAGGGCGAACTCGCAGATGTCGATCATCTCCTGGATCTCGCCCAGGGCCTCCGAGCGGATCTTCCCGACCTCGATCGTGACGAGGTCGGCGAGCTGCTCCTTGTGCTCCTCGAGCAGCCGGCCGTAGCGCTTCACCAGGTTGCCGCGCGCCGGGGCGGGGACGGTGCGCCACTGCAGGAACGCGGCGTGCGCGGTGCCGATCGCGGCCTCGACGTCGGCCGCCGTGCCCTTCCTCAGCGAGAGCAGCGTCGAGCCGTCGATGGGGGAGCGGGCGGTCCAGCCCTCACCCTCGGGGACGGTGGCGCCGCACGCGGAGAGCGCGGCCTGGGCACGGGTCAGCAGGGTGTCGTGGAGCGTCATGCGGGCCAGTGTGACGGACCCCCTCGGGCGCGACCAGCGAGGGCTGCTGCACGGAACCGGTGAGGATCCCTGATGGGTCGCTCAGCCGCCCACGCCGGTGGACCGGCCGGGGTCGACGGCCTCGGCGAGGGCCTCGGCGACGGCCGCCACCGAAGGCCGGTCGAGGTCGCCCTGCCGCACCACGAGCAGCACGTCGCGGGTGACCGGTTCGGCCAGCTCGCGCCAGTGGCAGCCGGGCGGGCCGGCGAACCGCATCATGAGCGGCGTCGCGGGCGTGATGCCGACGCCGGCCGCGGCCAGGCGCAGCGAGAACGCGGTGTCGGTCGCGAGGTGCGGGGCCCGTGGCTCGAAGCCGGCGCGGCGGCAGGCCGCCCGGACCGCCTGCCCGTACGCCGAGTCCGGCGGCGGGATCACCCAGTCGAGCGCCGCGAGGTCGGCGAGCGCCACCGAGTCGTCGCCCTCGCCGGGAGCGAGCCCGGCGACGCCGAACCGCTCGGTGGCGAGCACCCGGTGCTCGACGTCGGGGAGCCGCTCGACGGGCGCGCGGACATCTACTCGCTCGCGGTGATCCTCTACGAGCTGCTGACGGGGCAATTGCCCTACGAGGACGGGGCGCGCTCGAGCAACCAGATGGCGCGCTACGTGAACGAGCCGATCCCGATCGACGGGC
>JBGAJT010000302.1:0-3884 GCA_044224785.1 Candidatus Nanopelagicales bacterium
GCAACGCCCCGCACAGCCCCGCCGCCGCCAGCCCGCGCCAGTCCACGCCGCGCATCACGAACCTCGGCCGGACGCTCGCACCGGCGCGAGCATCCGGGACCGCGTCCAGGGTGTCAAGCACACCACCGCCGACGTCGCGTCGGCCACGAAGTCAGACGCGCCCTGGGCACCGCGGCCCGGTGGTAGCGTCGCCGCGATGCTCCCCGCCCCGCCGACGATCCCCGGCCTCATCGACACCCACTGCCACCTCGACATCGCCGACGGCGACGCCGGTGCTGAGTGGCTCGGCATCGACGACGCCGTGGCGCAGGCGAGCGCCGTCGGCGTCACGCGGATCGTGCAGATCGGCTGCGACCTGCCGTCGTCGCGCTGGTCGGTCGAGGCGGCGCAGACGAACGACTCGGTGCTCGCGACCGTGTCGCTGCACCCCAACGAGGCGCCGCGGATCTTCGAGGCCGGCGGCCGCGCGGCCCTGGATGCGGCGTACGACGAGATCGAGGCGCTCGCGGCGGCCGCGCGGGTGCGGGCGATCGGCGAGACCGGGCTGGACTTCTTCCGCACCGGCGAGGACGGGCGCGCTGTGCAGGAGGAGTCGTTCCGCCGCCACATCGACCTCGCCAAGCGGCTCGGCAAGGCACTGGTGATCCACGACCGCGACGCGCACGACGACGTCGTCCGGGTGCTCGAGAGCGAGGGTGCTCCCGAGACCGTGGTGTTCCACTGCTTCTCCGGCGACGCAGCGATGGCGCGGCACTGCACCGAGCAGGGCTGGTACCTCTCGTTCGCCGGCGTCGTCACGTTCAAGAACGCCGTCGCGCTGCGCGAGGCGCTCGCCGTGGCGCCGATCGACCGGGTGCTGGTCGAGACCGACGCGCCCTACCTGACGCCGACGCCGTTCCGCGGCCGGCCGAACGCGTCCTACCTCGTGCCCCTCACCGTGCGGGCGATGGCCGCGACCCTCGAGGTCGAGGTCGACGAGCTGTGCGCCGCCCTCTGGGCGAACTCCCACGCCGTCTTCGGCGAGTGGTGACCGCGCGCTGCCTTGCCATCGGCGGCTGACGCCGGGAACAGTGGGTGCCGACCGCGGGAGGTGCCATGGGCAAGGACTACGACCTGGGCGACGGCAGCTTCACGATGCCCGCCACGGAGTCGATCGACGAGTCCCTCGCACGGCTCGCCCGTCAGGACGTGCGGCGCAGCACCGACGGCGGGACCGGGATCGGCATCGGCGCCAACGAGCAGGGCACGGGCGCGTTCGACGCGTTGCGCGGTCGCGCCCCGTCGGTCGACCGGCTCCGGCGCACGCCGCCGCCCCCGCCACCCTCGGCGCTGCCGCCGGGCTGGGGCACCACCGCGCCGCCGTCGGCCCCGGGCCACAGCGGCCTCCCCGGCGTCACCGTGGGTCGGAGCTCGAACGCCCCGGCGGGCCGTGACGCCGGCCTCAAGATCGTGCGCTGGGTGATCATCCTCGCGGTGACCTGGTTCCTCTGGCGCTTCATCCTGCGCTGACGCCGACCCGTCCCGGTCAGGGCGTGAGGGCGGCCGCGTAGGCGGCGGCGACCGCGGTATCGTCGCCGTCGACCCGGAGCTCGCCGCCGTGGCGGCGCCAGAGCCAGAGCAGCAGCGACTCCGCCGTACCGGTGAGGGTGGCGTCGTACGCCGAACCCGGGTCCGGCCCATCGCCGGCGAGCAGCCACGGGCCGTCGTCGGAGTCGGTCGCCACCAGTCGCACGCCGGCGGCCAGCGGCGGGATGCGCTCGAGGCGCACCTGCCGCGGGAAGAACATCGTCACGACCTCGTCGACGCCGTCGGCCGCGAGCCGGGGGTCCATCGCGACGTCGCGACCGAGCGCGCGCCGGGCGTCGCGGAGGTGGACCGCGGTCTCGTGCGGCTGGCGGCGTACCCAGAAGTCGACCGTGCGTGGGCGCGGGCCGAAGGTCCAGCACTCCGTCCCGCTCGGCGTCGTGACCAGGGTGTCGAGAAGCGCCGCCGCCTGGTCGGCGTACCAGTCGGCGAGCGCTGCTGGGTCGGCCGGCGGCTCGGGCGGCTCCGACGGCTCGCCGGCCACGACGGCGCTGCGCGCCCAGCCGTGGACGCCGCCGAGGTGGCCGCCGAGGTCGGCCAGCGTCCAGCCCGGGCAGTCCGGCACGTTCGCACCGAGGTCGGCGTCGCGGAGCAGCTCGACGAACGCCGCCTGGTCGCGCGCCAGCGACCCGAGCAGCGCATCCCGCGTCAGCATGCCCCGACCCTAGACGCCGTGATCTTGGTCAGTTGCGGGTTACAGGGGCCGAGTAGGTAGCAACTGACCAAGATCACGCGGGGTTTGGGGGTGCGGGGGGCGATGCGGGAGAGTGCGGGCATGAGCGACGACGGGCTGCTGGGCGCGGCCGACGTGCGCCGCCTCGCTGCCGAGCTCGGGGTGCACCCGACGAAGCAGAAGGGCCAGAACTTCGTCATCGACGGCAACACCGTGCGCCGCATCGTCCGGGCCGCGGTGGTCGGTCCCGACGACGTCGTCATCGAGGTCGGGCCCGGGCTCGGGTCGCTCACCCTCGCGCTGCTGCCCGAGGTGCGCCGGGTCGTCGCCGTCGAGATCGACGACGTCCTTGCTCCCGCGCTCGAGCCCACGGTGCGCGAGCGGCGCCCCGACCTCGTCGACCGGCTCGAGGTCGTGCACGCCGACGCCCTGCGGATCACGGAGCTGCCCGGCGACCCGCCCACCGCGCTGGTCGCCAACCTGCCGTACAACGTGAGCGTCCCCGTCCTGCTGCACCTGCTCGAGGTGTTCCCGAGCATCCGCCGCGTGCTCGTCATGGTGCAGCTCGAGGTGGCCGACCGGCTCGCGGCCGGACCGGGCTCGAAGGTCTACGGCGTACCCAGCGTGAAGGCCCGCTGGTACGGCGACGTCGCCCGCATCGGGACGGTGGGGCGCACGGTCTTCTGGCCGGCGCCGAACGTCGACAGCGGTCTCGTGGCGCTGACCCGCACGGCGCCGCCCGCGACGACCGCGACCCGCGAGCAGGTGTTCGCCGTGGTCGACGCCGCGTTCGCCCAGCGGCGCAAGACGCTGCGCGCCGCGCTGGCCGGCTGGGCCGGGTCGCCGGCGCTGGCCGAGCACGCCCTCGTGTCGGCGGGCATCGACCCGACCGTCCGCGGCGAGATGCTCGACGTCGCGGCGTTCGCCCGGATCGCCGCCACCCGCCCTGCCTGAGCAGCGGCCAGTAGGTAGGTTCGTCACGTGCTCGCGTCCGTCACCGTCCGCGCCCCGGCGAAGGTCAACCTGGCCCTCGCCGTCGGTCCGCGCCGCGACGACGGCTTCCACGACCTCGCGACCGTCTTCCACGCCGTGAGCCTCTACGACGACCTCGTCGCCACCCCGCTCGCTCCGGGGTCGGGCACGCAGATCGTCGTCGAGGGCGACCAGTCCGACGAGGTGCCGGTCGACGCCAGCAACCTCGCCGCCAAGGCCGTGCAGGCGATGCTCGACTACGGCGGCTCCGCCGACGTCTCGCTCACCATCGGCAAGGGCATCCCGGTCGCCGGCGGGATGGCGGGCGGCAGCGCCGACGCTGCGGCGGCGCTCGTCGCGATCGACGCGCTCTACGAGCTCGGGCTCAGCCGCGAGGAGCTGCACGAGGTGGCCGCGACCCTCGGCAGCGACGTCCCGTTCAGCCTCCACGGCGGCACCGCGCTCGGCACGGGCACCGGCACCGAGCTCACCACCGCGATGGTCCGCGGCACCTATCACTGGGTGATCGTGCTCGCGGAGGGCGGGCTCTCGACGCCGCAGGTCTACCGCGAGTGCGACCGGCTGCGCGAGGGGTCGCCGGTGCCCGAGCCCGAGGCGCCCGACGAGCTGATGGCCGCGCTCCGGCGCGGCGATC
>JBGAJT010000302.1:3894-4162 GCA_044224785.1 Candidatus Nanopelagicales bacterium
CCGCACGCGCTGGGCCGCGCGCTGCACAACGACCTGCAGCCCGCGGCGATGTCGCTGCGGCCGCACCTCGCGCACGTCCTGTCGGTCGGTCACGAGTACGGCGCCCTCGGGGGCCTGATCTCGGGCAGCGGACCTACCTGCGCGTTCCTCGCGCGCGACGACGAGCACGCCCTCGACCTCGCGGTGGCGTTCACCGCGTCGGGCGTCTGCCGCTCGGTGCGCCGGGCCCACGGGCCGGTGCAGGGCGCGCGCGTCGTCGACCAGCGAG
>JBGAJT010000303.1:0-4157 GCA_044224785.1 Candidatus Nanopelagicales bacterium
GTCGGAGCTGACCTCCGCCGTCGTCTCGTGACCGAGGGGGTCTCGCGCCGCAAGGTCCTCGGGCTGGCCGCCGGCGGCGCCGCGCTCGGCGTCGTCGGTCTCGGAACCGCAGCGGTGGTGAGCCGCGACGAGGCCTCCGCCGGTACGCCGATGACGGCGGCGGTGCCGTTCGAAGGACCGCACCAGGCGGGCATCACGACGCCGCAGCAGGACCGCGTCCACTTCGTCGCGTTCGACGTCGTCACCACCGACCGCGCCGAGCTCGCGGCGCTGCTGCGGCGCTGGACGCAGGCCGCGCGGCAGCTCACGAGCGGCCTGCCCGTCGGTGCCACCGGCGCGGTCGACGGCCGTCCCGAGGCACCGCCGGAGGACACGGGCGAGGCGCTCGGCCTCCCGGCAGCGGGCCTCACCCTGACCCTCGGGCTCGGCCCGTCGCTGTTCGACGAGCGGTTCGGCCTGCAGCCGCGGCGACCCGCCGCGCTCGCCGACCTCCCGCACTTCATCGGCGACGACCTCGACCCCGCGATCAGCGACGGCGACCTGTGCATCCAGGCCTGCGCGCACGACGCTCAGGTGGCGCTGCACGCCGTCCGCCAGCTGACGAGGATCGGGGCCGGCGTCGTCGTGCCGCGGTGGGCGCAGCTCGGCTTCGCGCGCACCAGCGGCGTCGACGCGTCGGGCGGGACCCCGCGCAACCTGCACGGCTTCAAGGACGGCACCCGCAACCTCGACACCACCGACGACGAGCTGACCCATCAGCAGCTCTGGGCGCAGCCCGAGGACGGCGCCGACTGGATGGTCGGCGGCAGCTACCTGGTGAGCCGGCGGATCCGGATGACCATCGAGACCTGGGACCGCACCTCGCTGCGCGAGCAGGAGGCCGTGGTCGGCCGGCACAAGGGCACCGGCGCGCCGCTCGGCAGCGCCGACGAGCGCGACGAGCCGGACTTCGCGGCCACGGGCGACGACGGCAGGCCGCTCATCGGCGACGACGCCCACGTGCGCCTGGCCCACCCCGACCACAACGACGGCGCGCACCTGCTGCGCCGCGGCTACAGCTTCGCCGACGGCGTCGACCGGCTCGGCCGGATGGACGCGGGCCTGTTCTTCCTCGCCTACCAGCGCGACCCGCGCCGGCAGTTCGTGCCGATCCAGCAGCGGCTGAGCCGCTCCGACCGGCTGAACGAGTACCTCAAGCACGAGTCGTCCGGCGTGTGGGCCTGCCCGCCCGGCGTCGAGGCCGGCGGTTCCTGGGGCGGGACGCTGCTCGCCTGACGCCGTCGACGGCTGCCGAGAACCGGTCGAGAGCCGGCGCTGAGGCGCGCGGACGAACCCCTCAGATCACGGGGCAGCGGGGCGATAGGGCTGTGACGAGGCGTGTCATCGGACGATGCGCCCTGACACGTGAGGCACTGCACCGTGACTGGCTTCCTGCGCCGCTTCAGCATCCGTTCGCGACTCATCGCCCTCGCCGCCGCCCCGTTGGCGCTGCTGGCCGTGGTGTCCCTCGTGGCCGTGGCCGGCTTCAGCAGCGACACCAGCAGGACGACGACGGCAGCCGACTCGGCGGACCTCGCGTCCGACGCCGCATCGCTGCGCCACCAGGCCGCCGACCTCAACGGCGCGCAGACGGCGTACGCGTTCGACATCGCCCGCGGCGTCAAGGGCGCGACGGCGGACACGGGTGTCAGCAGGGCGGCCTACCTGGCCTCGGACAAGGACCTCGAGGGCGACCTCACGCGGCTCGAGGCCAACACCGGCCTCGCTCCGGCCGAGCAGGCCGACATCACCAAGGCCCGCCAGCTCGTCACCGACTTCCGCAAGGTCGACGACCAGATCATCGCGCTCTACCGCCAGGGCACACCGGAGGCCTCGGCCAGGGCGACCGACCTCGTCATGGGCGCCGAGATCGAGACCTACACGAAGATCAACACGACCCTTGCCGACCTGGCGACCACCACCGCCCAGGGCCTCACCGACGACGTCCAGTCCGCGAACGACTCCTCGACCCGCAACAAGCTGATCGTGCTGGTCGTCCTGCTGCTCGGCGTCGCCCTCGTCGGCGTCTTCGTCTTCGCGGTGATCCGCTCGATCTCGACCCCGATCGGCGCGCTGCGCGACCGCCTCAAGGACATCTCCGAGGGCGAGGGCGACCTCACCGCCCGCGTCGCCGAGGACGGCGACGACGAGATCACCGAGGTCTCCGCGCTCTTCAACACCTTCGTCGGCCAGATCGGCGAGATCATCGGCCAGGTCGCGGAGTCGGCGAACACGGTGGCCGCCGCCGCGGAGGAGCTGTCGATCACGACCCGCCAGATCTCCTCCGCCACCGAGGAGGCCAGCGTCCAGGCGAGCTCGGTCAACGGCCTCGCGGACACGGTCTCGACCAACGTCCAGGCCGTCGCCGCGGGCGCGGAGCAGATGGGAGCCGCGATCACCGAGATCGCGCGCAACACGACCGAGGCCGCCCGCGTCGCGCAGCAGGGCCTCGACATCTCGGCCGCCGCCAACCAGACCGTCGTGCAGCTCGGCGACTCCAGCCAGGAGATCGGCGAGGTGCTGCGCGTGATCGCGTCGGTCGCCGCGCAGACCAACCTGCTCGCGCTCAACGCCACGATCGAGGCCGCGCGCGCCGGCGACCTCGGCAAGGGCTTCGCGGTCGTCGCCGGCGAGGTCAAGGACCTCGCGCGCGAGACCGCGATGGCGACGGAGGACATCAGCCGTCGCGTCGCCGCGATCCAGACCGACGCGCAGAGCGCCGTCGCCTCGGTCGGCCAGATCGGCGAGGCCATGCAGAACATCACCGAGTACCAGGTCGTCATCTCCGCGGCGATCGACGAGCAGATCGCCACGACGAGCGACATGACGCGCAACGTCGCCGACGCGGCCTCGGCCACCAGCGACATCGCCCACGAGATCGGCGGCGTCTCCGAGGCCTCGCTCTCCACGGCGGCCGGCGTCAGCCAGTCGCTCGAGGCCCTGCAGGAGCTCGCGCACATGTCGGGCGAGCTGCAGTCCCTGGTCGGCCGATTCCGCTACTGAGCGCGCACGACCGGAGCGGCCAGCGTCACCTGACGCGGGCCGCTCCGTCGTATCCGGGTGACCGGACGGTCACGCTCGGCTGAAAGTTCTCCGGAGGCTCTTCGCTCGAGGCTTGTGCGCGCGGATAATCCGGCGCATGGCCGAACCCCCCATCGGGCCAGACCGAACGCTCGCGCTCGACGTCGTCCGCCTCTACGGCAACAACGACGGTCGGCTGTGGTTCGCCGGTGTCCTGGCCGGCGAGTCCGACGACGAGATCGTGGTGTTCCGTCGCCCGAACCCCGACTTCGACGGCGCCATCGCGCTCCTCGTGCCGGACGGCGTGCGCGTGACGTTCGTCGACGCCCAGCACACCCGCGCGGAGCTGCTCGAGGCGCGCGAGCAGGTCTTCGACCTCACCGACGAGCTGCGCGTGGTCGACGTCCGCGTGCCGAGCGACGGCAGCGTGCTCGCGGTCCACGTCGACGGCCCGGCCGACGAGGCAGCGCTCGTCCTGCAGCGCCGCGTGCCGGGCCTGGCCGACGTCGTCCTCGGCGACTGACCGGTTCGCGACAGCGGAACACCGCGCGCGTGCCCGGCCCCGCCCTCCCTACCCTCCTGGGTATGGAGATCGCCGAGTCGCGCCTGCCGCTGACCGAGCCCGCGGTCCGTGCCGCGCTCGACGCGGCCGGCTGGCACGGTCGGGTGCCGGCGCTCGTCACGACCACGGCCACAGCCGACGCGCTCGCCGCGCTCCTGTCGGAGTCGGAGCCCGGCGGCGTCCTGGTCGCCGAGCAGGTGTCCGCGGGGCTCGGTCCCGTGCCGCACGTGCCGGCCGGAGCCGCGCTCTGGGTCTCGTCCGTGGTCGACGTGCCGAGCGCCGCCGAGGGGCGCCGCGGCTGGCTCGCGCCGGCCGCCGCCCTCGCGATGGTCGACGCGCTGCGCGACGCCGCGCGCGTCCCCGCCGAGATCACCTGGCCCGCCGGCCTCACCGTCCCGGGCGCGATGTGCGGGGGCGACGCCGGCACCCGCGCGCTCGGTACCGTCGAGATCGCGCCGCACCGCGCGGGCGTCGTCCTGACCGTCGGGGTCCTCGTCTCCGTCGGGATGCTCGAGCTCCCGAAGCGCACGACGTC
>JBGAJT010000304.1:0-4143 GCA_044224785.1 Candidatus Nanopelagicales bacterium
GGGCGCCCTGCTGGCGCTCGAGCTGCCGCTGCGCGTCGCACGTTGGCCCGCGGCGGCCGGCCACGCGTGGACGCTGGCCAGCATCCTGCTGCCCTCGCCCCTGTTCGTCGAGCCGGTGCTGCACCGGCTGCACGACGAGGGCCTGATCGAGTACGTCCCGCTCGAGGGCGTGGAGCCCGGCGACATGCCGGGGCACATCGCCGACGTCGACCTCGTCCTCGACCAGGTCGCCCTCGGCGCCTACGGCGCCATGGCCGTGCAGGCGATGGCCGCCGGACGCGTCGTCCTCGTCCACGTCGACCCGCGCAACCGGGCCCGGCTCCCCGAGGACCCGCCGGTCGCCGACGTGACGCCCGACACCCTCGAGGCGGTCCTGCGCGGCCTGGTCGCCGACCGCGAAGGCGCCCGCGCGCTCGCCGCCCGGGGCACGGCGTACGCCGACCGCTGGCACGACGGCCGCCACTCGGCCGCCGTCCTCGCAGCCTGGCTCGGGGCCGCCGAGCGGCCGTCGGAGGGGGCTCCCGCGGGCTCGTGAAGCCGCTCACAAACCCCTCGGGCCACGCCTCGCGCGTCCCGGGCGGCGGCCCCGTACCCGGTACCCTGGGGCGACCCCGAAGGAGCCTCTCCCGCATGACCACCGCACCCGCGCGCCCTGGCGTGCGCATCGTCGACTCCGCCGACGTGGACGACCGGGCCGTGATCGGCGAGGGGTCCAGCGTCTGGCACCTCGCCCAGGTGCGCGAGGAGGCCGTCCTCGGCCGCAACTGCATCATCGGCCGTGGCGCCTACGTCGGCACCGGCGTGCTCATGGGCGACAACTGCAAGGTCCAGAACTACGCCCTCGTCTACGAGCCCGCGGTGCTCGAGGCGGGCGTGTTCATCGGCCCCGCCGTCGTCCTCACCAACGACCACTACCCCCGCGCGGTGAACCCGGACGGCTCGATCAAGTCCGGCCACGACTGGGAGCCCGTCGGCGTCACCATCCGCGAGGGCGCCTCGATCGGTGCCCGCACCACGTGCGTCGCCCCCGTCACGATCGGCCGCTGGGCGCTCGTCGCCGCGGGCTCGGTCGTCGTGAAGGACGTCCCCGACTTCGCGCTCGTCGCCGGCGTGCCGGCCCGACGCATCCGGTGGGTCGGCAAGGCCGGCGTGCCGCTCGAACCCGCCGGCGACGGGCACTGGGTGTGCCCGCAGACCGGTGACCGCTACGTCGAGAACGACGAGACCCTCACGGAGGCCCAGGCATGATCCCCGCAGCGAAGCCGCTCATCGGTGACGAGGAGCGCGAGGCGGTCGACCGCGTCCTGCGCTCCGGCACGATCGCCGGCGGCCCCGAGGTGGCTGCCTTCGAGCAGGAGTTCGCCGACCAGGTGGCCGGTGGCTGGACCTGCGTCGCGGTGAACTCCGGCACTGCGGGCTCGCACCTCGGCCTGCTCGCAGCGGGCGTCGGCCCCGGCGACGAGGTCATCGTGCCGTCGTTCACCTTCGCCGCCACGGCGAACTCGGTCGCCCTCACCGGCGCGACCCCGGTGTTCGTCGACATCGAGCACGACCACTTCTGCATCGACCCGGCCGCGGTCGAGGCCGCGATCACCCCGCGCACCAAGGGCATCCAGCCGGTGCACCTGTACGGCCACCCGGCGAACATGACCGCGCTGCGCGCGATCGCCGACAAGCACGGCCTCGCGATCTACGAGGACGCCGCCCAGGCGCACGCCGCCGAGTGGCAGGGCCAGCGCGTCGGCACGTTCGGCGACTTCGCGATGTTCTCGCTCTACCCGACCAAGAACATGACGTCGGGCGAGGGCGGCATGGTGTCGTGCAAGGACGACACCATCGCGCGCAACGTCCGCCTGCTCCGCAACCAGGGCATGGAGAAGCGCTACGAGAACGAGGTCGTCGGCTTCAACGCCCGCATGACCGACGTCCACGCCGCGATCGGCCGCGCGCAGCTGGCCAAGCTCGCCGGCTGGACCAAGCAGCGCCAGGACAACGCCGCGTTCCTCAACGCGAACCTGCGCGGCGTCGTGGTGCCGCCGGTCGCCGAGGGCGCCACCCACGTCTGGCACCAGTACACGATCCGCGTGGTCGGCACCGACCGCGACGCGTTCGCCGCCGAGCTCGGCAACCGCGGCGTCGGCAGCGGCGTCTACTACCCGATCCCGAACCACCGCCTGCCCTCGCTCACGCACTTCGCGCCCGACCTGCACCTCGAGCAGACCGAGATCGCCGCCCAGCAGGCGCTGTCGCTGCCGGTGCACCCCGCGCTGTCGCAGGCCGACCTCGAGACCGTCGTCGAGGTCGTCAACGCGGTCGCGGCGGCGGGTGCCTGATGGCGAACCTGCGCGCGGGCCTCATCGGCCTGGGGATGATGGGGCGCCACCACGCCCGCGTGCTCGGCTCGCTCGAGGGCGTCGACCTCGTCGCCGTGGCCGACCCGGCCGGTGACGTCCACGGCGTCGCGGGCGGCCGTCCGGTCGTCGACAGCGTCGAGGCGCTCATCGAGCAGGGCATCGACTACGCGATGGTCGCGGTGCCCACCGCCTACCACGAGGCGGCCGGCCTCACCCTGGCCGCCGCCGGCGTCCACGCGATGATCGAGAAGCCGCTCGCACCCGACGTCGCGTCGGCCACGCGCATCGCGACGGCGTTCGAGGACGCCGGTCTCGTGGGGGCCGTCGGCCACATCGAGCGCTACAACCCGGCCCTGCAGGAGGCACGCCGCCGCCTCGCCGCCGGCGACCTCGGCGAGGTCTACCAGATCGTCACCCGCCGCCAGGGCCCCTTCCCGGCGCGCATCGCCGACGTCGGCGTCGTGAAGGACCTCGCGACCCACGACATCGACCTCACCGCGTGGGTCGCCGGCCAGCCGTTCACCTCGGTGTCGGCGCGCGTCGCGCACCGCTCGGGCCGCGAGCACGAGGACCTCGTCGCGATCGTGGGACAGCTCGCCAACGGCACGGTCACCAGCCACCTGGTGAACTGGCTGTCGCCGCTCAAGGAGCGCGTCACGATCATCACCGGCGAGCGCGGCGCCTTCGTCGCCGACACCCTCACCGCCGACCTCACCTTCTACGCGAACGGCACCGTCGCGACCGAGTGGGACTCGATCGCGAAGTTCCGCGGCGTCTCCGAGGGCGACGTGATCCGCTACGCGCTCGCCAAGCCCGAGCCGCTGCGCACCGAGCACGAGGCGTTCCGCGACGCCGTGCTCGGCAAGGAGTCCGACATCGTCACGATGCGCCAGGGCCTGGCCACCGTCGCCGTGGCCGAGGCCGCGATCCGGTCCGCGCTCGACGGCGTGGTCGTCACCCTCTAGTCGGTGAGCGAGGCCGACGGCCCGGAGGACCGGCCTCGGGCCGCCCGGGGCGGTCGGGGGCTCGGCGTCGTCGTCGTGGCCCTGCTCGTCGTCGCGGCCGCGTGGTCCCTGGGGCCGGTGCGGTGGGCGATGGAGGGCGCGCGCGAGCGGGGGGAGCAGACGTACGCCGCTCCCGCGAACGGCGACCACATGTACTACGCGTCGATGATGCTGCAGTACGGCGGAACGCCCTACCTCGAGTCGCTCGACGAGGTCGCGGCCTACTTCCACTACCCGGCCGACTGGCGCAACGCCTACTTCCTCAACCCCGGCCGCGCCCCGCTGATCTACCCCCGCTCGGTGCTGCCGCTCCTCGGGACGCCGTTCGAGCCCGCGATGGGCATCGCCGCGATCTTCGTGCCCGGGATCCTCTGCGGGCTCGCGACGGTCCTGCTGCTCGTCCCGCTCGCGCGCCGGTGGGGCGTGCGCTGGGCGCTCGCGCCGCCGCTGCTGGTCTTCCTGCTCAGCCCCGCCTTCTCCTGGTACGGCTCGGGCCTCTACACGGAAGCGATCCTCTGCCTGGTGGTCGTCGCCGCTGCCCTGTGCCTTCCGCTGGCCGGGCGCCGGCCGGGGGTGTCGGGCGCGGTGTGGCTGGCGGTCCTGGCCGTCGTGGCCGGCCTGACGCGGTAGGCGGGGATGGTGGTGCCGGCGATGGCCGTCGCCGGCCTGGTGGGCGCGGTGGCGCTCGCCCGTGGCCGACGCGGCGAGGAGCTGCGCCGGTGGGGCTGGCCCGCGGCGGCGTCGCTCGCCGGCGGGCTCGGCGTGACGGCGGTGGTCAGCGTCTG
>JBGAJT010000305.1:0-307 GCA_044224785.1 Candidatus Nanopelagicales bacterium
GCGAAGCCCAAGTAGACCGGGGAAGCGCAGCCGCGCTGTCGACGGACGATTCCGCCGCGAAGGCCACGTAGACCGGGGAAGCTCAGCGGCACTGTCGACGGACGATCCCGCCGCGAAGGCCACGTAGGGGGTGCGCGGGCCGGCCCGCCGGCTCCGCGCCAGCTGGAGCGACCCGTTTTCTGCCGGGTGGCGCGAGGCGTGCTACCACCCGGTAGACTCCCAAGAGACCGGGGGAGTGCCCCCCGACCGCACCTCTTCAGGAGCATGCCGTGGCTGACGACCCCGCAGTCCCCAGCGCCGGACGCAC
>JBGAJT010000305.1:317-4142 GCA_044224785.1 Candidatus Nanopelagicales bacterium
CCACCACCGGACTCGAGACCCTGCCCGAGATCGCCCCGTCGGTCGGCGCGCTGTTCTTCTCCCGCGTCGCCACCGACCCCGCGCGCGAGGCCTTCCGGTCGCCCCGCCCCACCGGCGGCTGGGAGTCGTGGACCTGGGGCCGCAGCTCCGAGCGGGTCGTCGAGCTCGCGGCCGGCCTGCTCGCCCTCGGCCTGCAGCCCGAGGACCGTGTCGCCATCGCGATGAACACCCGCATCGAGTGGATCTTCGTCGACCTCGCGATCATGGCCTCGGGCGGCGCGACCACCACGGTCTACCCCTCGACCCAGGCCGACGACGTCGCCTACATCATCAGCGACTCCGGTTCTCGCTACGTCGTGGTCGAGGACGCCAAGCAGCTCGCGAAGCTGGTCGACCAGCGCGAGCAGGTCCCCGCGGTCGAGCGCGTGATCATCCTCGACACCTCGCAGGCCGACCTCTCCACGCGCACCGACGAGTGGGTCATCACGGTCGACGACCTCGCTGCACGCGGCAAGACGCTGCTGGCCGACGACCCCGACGCCGTCACCCGAGCCAACGACGCCGTCACCCCCGACCGGCTGGCCACCCTCATCTACACCTCGGGCACCACCGGCCGGCCGAAGGGCGTCGAGCTCACGCACGGCAACTGGACCTACGAGGGCGCCGGCGCCGAGGCGATCGAGCTCGTGCACCGCGACCAGCTGCACTTCCTGTGGCTGCCGCTGTCGCACTCGTTCGGCAAGGTCCTGCTCGCCGCGCAGATGCAGATCGGCTTCACGACCGCGGTCGACGGCCGGGTCGACAAGATCGTCGAGAACCTCGGCGAGATCAAGCCGCACCTCATGGCCGGCGCCCCGCGCATCTTCGAGAAGGTCTACGCGAGCGTCGTCTCGCGCACCGAGGCCGAGGGCGGCGCGAAGGCGAAGATCTTCCACTGGGCCATCGGCGTCGGCAAGCAGGTCGCCGCGCTCAACGAGGAGGGCAAGAGCGTCCCGATGACGCTGTCGGTGCAGCACTCGCTCGCCGACCGGCTGGTGTTCTCCAAGGTCAAGGAGCGCATGGGCGGCCGCATCGAGACCTTCATCTCCGGTTCCGCGGCGCTCTCGCGCGACGTCGCCTCCTGGTTCGAGGCGGTCGGCCTGCCCATCCTCGAGGGCTACGGCCTCACCGAGACCTCGGCCGGCACCTGCGTGAACCGCAACGGCAAGGTGAAGGTCGGCACCGTCGGCCGTCCGTTCCCCGGCACCGAGGTGAAGATCGCGTCCGACGGCGAGATCCTCATCCGCGGCGGCGGCGTCATGCGCGGCTACTACCACCTGCCCGAGCAGACCGCCGAGGTCCTCATCGGCGACGGCTGGTTCGCCACCGGCGACATCGGCGAGATCGACGACGACGGCAACCTGAAGATCACCGACCGCAAGAAGGACCTGATCAAGACCTCGGGCGGCAAGTACATCGCCCCGTCGCTGATCGAGGCCCGCTTCAAGGCGCTCTGCCCGCTGCTCGGCAACGTCCTCGTGCACGCGAACGGCCGCAACTACGCGACCGCGATCGTCACGCTCGACCCCGACGTCACCAAGGCGTTCGCCGAGCACCACGGCATCGCCGGCGGACCGGAGGACTGGGCGTCGGACCCGGTGATCGACAAGGCCGTGCGCGACGCGATGGCCGAGCTCAACGCCGACCTCAACCGGTGGGAGACCATCAAGGACGTGCGCATCCTGCCGCGCGACCTCTCGGTCGAGGAGGGCGAGCTCACGCCCAGCCTGAAGATCAAGCGCAAGGTCGTCGAGACCCACTACGCCGACCTGCTCCAGTCGATGTACCCGAACTCCTGACGACGCCAATGACGGGCCGCTCCCTCCGGGGACGCGGCCCGTCGTCGTACCCGGACCGACTGCTGCTCGGTCAGGAGCTGTAGGCCTCGATGACGAGGTCGACGAGGTCGCCGACCGCGCGCGGCGGGACGTCGGTGCGCCACGCGATGTGCACGGGCACCGGCGGCGCGTCCTTCACCGGGCGGAAGACGACGCCGGGCCGCGGGTGCTGGTGCACCGTCGCCTCGGTCGTGATGCCGAAGGCGCGCCCCGCCTCGATCGTGGTGAGCCACTCATCGACGTCGTGCGTGGTGATGCTGTCGCGCGGGCTCGAGCCCGCGCGCCAGAGCCCGGCGGTCGTCGTGCCGGTCGCGGCGTCGGTCGCGAGGGTGCGGCCGGAGAGGTCGTCGAGCCGCACCGAGCGGCGGCGGGCGAGCGGGTCGTCGGCGGGGAGTGCGGCGTACCGCGCCTCCACGCCCACCAGCACGCTGCGGAACCGGCGGTCCTCCAGCGACAGGCGCAGGATGCCGACGTCGCAGAGCCCCTCGGCGAGCCCGGCGGTGCGCGAGTTGATGCGCACGAGCACGAGCGCGGTGCCGGGGTGCGCGGTGCCCCAGCGGCGCAGGACCGACGTCGTCCGACGGCCCAGGGCCGCCCAGGCGTAGCCGACGCGGAGCTCGGACGCACCGGACTCCGCCGCGCGCCGCAGCGCCGCCACCTCCTCGAGCACCCGCCGCGCGTGCTCGAGCACGTGGACGCCGGCCGGGGTCGGCGACACGCGCCGCGTGGTGCGGTCGAGCAGGCGCACGCCGAGCACGTCCTCGAGCGCGGCGACGGTGCGCGACACGGTCGCCTGCGAGAGGTCGAGCGCGGCCGCGGCGTCGGTGAAGCCGCCCTCGTCGACGACGGCGGTGAGCGCACGCAGGTGGCGGATCTCGACGTCCATACGTCAAGCATATGGCACAGGCAGATTGTGCATTTCCCGTATGGGTCGCGCCGGGGCACGCTGGTGCGGTGACCGACCACGTCGAGCCCGAGGAGAGCGCCGCGGCGCCCTCCGTCGTCGGCTCGGTCGGCATCATGCTCACCAGCGCGATGAGCGCGCAGACCGGTGCGGCCATGGGCGCGCACGCCTTCCCGATCATCGGCCCGGCCGGCGTCGTGGCGATCCGGCAGCTGGTCGCGGTGGCCGTGCTGCTGCCGACCGCGCGGCCGCCGCTGCGCCGGATGACCTGGTCGCAGTGGTGGCCGGTGATCCTGCTGGCGCTGGTGTTCGCGACGATGAACCTCTCGCTCTACACCGCGATCGAGCGCATCGGCCTCGCGCTCGCGATCACCCTCGAGTTCCTCGGTCCGCTGGCCGTCGCGCTCGCCGGGTCGCGGTCGTGGCGCGACCTGCTGCTGGCCCTCGTCGCCGGGGTCGGCGTCTACGTGCTGGTCCTGCCGAGCCCGTCGAGCGACTGGATCGGCATCGGGCTGGCGCTCTACGCCGCGTGCTGCTGGGCGGCGTACATCATGCTCAACCGCACTGCGGGGGCGCGGCTGCCCGGCGTCCAGGGACCGGCGGCGGCCACGACGATCACCGCGCTGATCTACCTGCCCGTCGTGGTGCTGCTCGTGGTGCACGGGAAGCTGACACCGGCCGCGCTGGGCTTCTCGGTCGCGGCCGGTCTGCTGTCGTCGGTGGTGCCCTTCACCCTCGACCTGATCTCGCTGCGCCGGGTGTCGCCGCGCTTCTTCAGCGTCGTGCAGAGCCTGCACCCGGTGTTCGCGGCGCTCGCCGGGCTGGTGCTGCTGCAGCAGGTGCTCGAGCTGCACGAGTGGATCGGGATCCTCGTCGTCGTGCTCGTCAACGTCGCCGCCGTCCTGTGGGCGCGCGACAAGCAGGTGCACGACACCGCCGAGGCCGAGCCCGGCCTCGAGGCTGCCGCCCAGACCTGACCGCCCGTCCCGCGTGATCTTGGTCGTGTGCCACCTACCGGGGCCGATCTGCTCCGGGAAGTAGGCA
>JBGAJT010000306.1:0-4005 GCA_044224785.1 Candidatus Nanopelagicales bacterium
CGGCGCTCCAGGAGCCCTCGGCCGCGACCGGCTCGGCGACCCGGGTCGCGGGAGCGGCGGTGGGGGCCGCGGTGCGGACCGGCGCGGGGTCGACCGCGCGGCCGCCGCGACGAGCCGTGCCGCCGGCGTAGCGGGCCTCGGCCTCGCGGGCGGCGTCGGCCAGGGTCGAGCGGCGGGTCTGGCGACGGCGCATGTCGGCGGCCATCGTGACCTGGCGGCGGGCGACGACGAGGAAGCCGACGACCAGCGCGGTCGGGACCAGCAGCGACCAGGTGGGCGCCTTGTGGAGCAGGACGAGAACGGTCCAGACGACGAGCAGGCCGCCGAGGACGGCGAGCACCTGGCGACGACGGGCAGCCGCGGCGGCCGCAGGGGACGCGGCCGCGGTCGGGCCCGTGACGACGACCTGGGTGCCGCTGGCAGCAGCCGGCCGGCGGGGCATGAGGACCTCGCGGACCGGGAGGGAGGAGCCCGAGGCGGTCGAGGAGGAGCTGGCGCCGCGACGCAGGGTGCCCATCGCTCGGGCGAAGCGGTCGGCGGACTTGGACTCCTGCGCCTCGTCGTGGCGGCGAAGCCACATGGGGACGAGGACGAGAGCCCACATGCCGATGATGACGGCGTAGATGAGTCCGGCTCCTCCGACCACGTGCCGAGGCTACGGGGCGTGGTCGCTCGCACCGTGCATCACAGGCGTCACACGCACCGCGTGTCGCGCCTCAACCGGTCGAGAAGCAGCGGGTCACTGGCGAGACGGCCGGAGAACCTGCTCGGTTCACGACGATCCGGCAGTGACCCGCATCACGAGGGGGTGGTGGTGCGCTGCTCGTGCCAGCGGCGCAGGAGGCCGCCGGGCACCTCGTCGACGGTGAGCGCGAACGACAGGTGGTCGCGCCAGTCGCCGTCGATGTGCAGGTAGCGCGGCCGCAGCCCCTCCGGCCGGAAGCCGAGCTTCTCGACCACCCGGCGCGACGCCGTGTTCTCCGGCCGGATGTTGATCTCGATCCGGTGCAGCCCCACCGAGAAGCAGTGGTCGGTCGCCATCGCCACGGCCGTGGGCGTGATCCCTCGCCCGGCCACCCGCTGGTCGACCCAGTAGCCGATGTACGCCGAGCGCAGCGAGCCCCACGCGATGCCGCCGACGGTGAGCTGGCCGACCAGCGCACCGGAGTAGGTCATGACGAACGGCATCGTGCGGCCCTCGCGGCCCTCGGCGCGCAGCCGCCGGACCATCGAGGCGTACGTCGGAGCCGCCTCACGCTCGGGCTCGGGGCTGGTCGCCTCCCACGGGCGCAGCCACTCGATGTTGCGCGACCGGACCGACCGCCAGGCCTGCGCGTCGCGCTGCCGCAGCGGACGCAGCCCGATCGGTCCGTCGGAGAGGACGACGGGCCAGCCCGCGCTCACAGCCTGCTCCCCGTCATCGCGCTCACGCCTCGCGGCGCCACACGCCGGTCTTGCCGCCGAGCTTCTCCTCGACGCGCACGTCGGTGATCACCGCGGCGGGGTCGACGGCCTTGACCATGTCGACGAGCGCGAGCGCCGCGACCGACACGCAGGTGAGCGCCTCCATCTCGACGCCGGTGCGGTCGGCGGTGCGCACGGTCGCGGAGATCGTGACGCGGTCGTCGAGCACCTCGAGGTCGACGACGACGCCGTGGATCGCGATGGGGTGGCACAGCGGCACGAGGTCGGGCGTGCGCTTGGCCGCCTGGATGCCCGCGATGCGCGCCACGGCGAGGGCGTCGCCCTTGGGCACGCCGGTACCCCGCAGCAGTCCGACGACCTCGGCGGACACGAGCACCGCACCCGTCGCGGTCGCCTCGCGGACCGACACGTCCTTGCCGGAGACGTCGACCATCCGCGCGGCTCCGCTGGCGTCGACATGGGTGAACTGCTTCTCGGCCATGGGATCTCAGCCCTCATCCAGCCGCAGCACGGCGACAGCCTCGCCGGGCTTCACCTCGGTGACGTCCTCCGGGACGACCACGAGCGCGTTGGCGCGCGACAGGCCGCCGAGCATGTGCGAGCCCTGGCCGCCGGCCGGGCGGACGACGTAGCGGCCGTCCTCGACGGCGAGCACGCCGCGCGCGAACTGGCGACGGCCCGCAGGCGACGGCAGCGGGTCGACGAGCACCGCGCGCACGACGGGGCGGTAGATCCGCTCGTGCCCGAGCATCCGCCGGATCACGGGGCGCACGAACACCTCGAACGACACGTACGCCGACACCGGGTTGCCCGGCAGCGTGAAGATGGGGGTGTCGTCGGGACCGAGCGTGCCGTGGCCCTGCGGCGTACCGGGCTGCATCGCGACCTTGGTGAAGTCGACCGTGCCCAGCCGCGAGAGCACCGACTTCACCGTGTCGTAGGCGCCCGCGCTCACGCCGCCGGTGGTGACGATGAGGTCGGCGCGCACGAGCTGGTCCTCGAGCGTGGCGAGCAGGGTCGACGCGTCGTCGCGCAGCGGGCCGACGCGGTAGGCCAGCGCGCCCGCCTCCTGCACCGCGGCCGCGATGGTGACGCCGTTGGAGTCGGCGACCTGGCCCGGGGCGAGCTGGCCGCCCGGCTCGACGAGCTCGCTGCCGATCGAGAGGACCACGACGCGGGGCTGCGGGTGGACCGAGACGCGGCCCCGACCGACGGCGGCGAGGAGCGCGATCTCGCGCGGCCCGACGACCGTGCCGGCGGGCGCGACGACCTCGCCGAGCTCGACGTCGTCGCCGCGGTGCCGCACGTGGTCGCCCGCGCGCACGCCGCGCGTGACGGCGACCTCGCGCATGCCGCCGTCGGTGCGGTCGAGCGGCACGACGGCGTCGGCGCCCTCGGGCACCGGCGCGCCGGTCTGGATCCGGATGGCCTGGCCCGCGTCGAGGTCGTGGCTGGCGCGGTAGCCGGCGGGGACGTCGTCGATCACCGCCAGACGGGTCGGCTTGCCGTCGCTGGCGGTGAGGAGGTCCTCGGCGCGGACGGCGTACCCGTCGGTGGCGGCCTGGTCGAAGGCGGGCAGCGGCCAGGGGGCGGTGACGTCCTCGGCGAGCACGCAGCCCCGCGACTCGACGAGCGTGACGTCGAGGGGCGCGAGCGGTCCCACACCGGCCAGGACGGCCTGCAGGTGGTCCTCGACGCTGCGCACGTGCCGACCCTACGGCCCGAGCGCGATGATGCTCGCGTGACGGTG
This sequence comes from Candidatus Nanopelagicales bacterium, assembly GCA_044224785.1. Lineage (GTDB taxonomy): Bacteria > Actinomycetota > Actinomycetes > S36-B12 > CAIYMF01 > Longivirga. The sequence continues at coordinate 3,176 of JBGAJT010000306.1, forward strand.
CCGGTGGACGACCTGAAGAGCGCCCTGCGTGAGCGGCTGCGAGCCGGGCGGCGGGCCCGCGACGAGGCGGAGCGCGCCGAGACCGAGCGGCGGCTCGCGGTGCACCTCGGGGAGGTGCCCGGCATCCGCGAGCTGGTCGCCGACCCGTCGCTCGGGTGCGTCACGGCGTACGCGTCGTTCGGGACCGAGCCGCGGACCGGGGCGCTGCGGGCGCTGCTCGCGGCGTCGGGCGTCCGGGTGCTGCTGCCGGTGATCCGCGACGACGGCCTGCTCGACTGGGCCGACGACTCCGACGAGCTGTCGGAGGACGGCGTGTCGAAGGGCATCCCGGAGCCGACCGGCGAGGCGGTGGGCACCGGCATGGCGGGGCTGCTCGCCGCGGGCTGCCGGGTGGTCCTCGCGCCGGCGCTCGGCGTCGACGCCCACGGCAACCGGATCGGCAAGGCCGGCGGCTACTACGACCGGCTGCTCGCCGGCCTCGACGACGTCCACGACGACCGGCGTCCGCTGGTGGTCGCGGTGGTCCACGACGACGAGGTCGTCGAGGAGGTGCCCGCGGAGGCGCACGACCGTCCCGTCGACGGCGTCCTCACCCCCACCGGCTACCGCCCCCTCCGTTGACATGTGCTGACGAGCCGGTAGAGCCGCGCGTCAGCACATGTCGACGGGTCAGGGCCAGATGCCGTCGTTCTTGGTGCGGTCCAGGCGGGTGTTGGGCGCGCACTCGGCGGTGCGGTAGGCGTCGGGCATCCGCGGATAGACCTCGCGCCAGTAGCGATCGGCGAGCGCGCGTCCTTGCGCCGCTGTCGCGCCGAGCTGCTGCGCGGTGC
>JBGAJT010000307.1:0-3998 GCA_044224785.1 Candidatus Nanopelagicales bacterium
ATCAGCAGCACCAGGACGACCTCGCCGGCGAACACGATGCGCCACGACAGCTCGGTCGTCGCCCAGCCGCCGAGGATCGGGCCGACGGCGATACCGGCTCCGGCGACGCCGCCGATCACGGCGTACGCCGCCTTGCGCGACGCACCCTCGAAGTTGCCCGCGATCAGCGCCGCGAGCGCCGGCATGACGAGCGCTGCGCCGAGGCCCTCGAGGATCGACCAGCCGAGTGCGAGCTGCAGCACCGTCTGCGACACGGCGGTGACGGCGGACCCGAAGCCGTAGACGACGAGGCCGATCACGAACGCGCGCCGGCGGCCGAGGATGTCGCCGATCTTCGCGCCGGTGAGCATGAACATCGCCATCACCAGGCAGTAGAGGGTGATGACCGCCTGGATCGTCGTGACACTGGTGTCGAAGTCGGCGACCAGCGTGCTGATCGAGACGTTCATGACGGACTGGTCGAGCACCATCACGAACTGGGCGATCGCCAGGGCGACCAGCGGCCACCAGCGCTTCATCGGGTTCCTCCGTGCGTCGACGACGTCAGCCACATCATGCCCGCTCCCTGGCAAGCGGCCTGCACCCGCACCGCCGCTGGATAGCCTGGGTCCGACAGCCGGAGGGACCTGGATGATCCGCACGGACGCGCGCCTGGCCGACGGCCGCGAGCTCTTCTACTACTCGTCGTCCGCCGCCCACGACACGCCACCCGACACCCGCGACCTCGAACCGCGGTCGGGCACGGGCGAGCTGCGCTACGACGTCCTCGACGGTGACTGGGTCTCGGTGGCCGGGCACCGCCAGGGCCGCGCGTTCCTGCCCTCGACCGCCGAGTGCCCGCTCTGCCCGACGACACCCGGCAACCTCACCGAGATCCCGGCGCCGTCCTTCGAGGTTGCCGTGTTCGAGAACCGCTACCCGTCGTTCCAGGACCCGCGTGGTTCCGCTCCCACGCCCGAACGGCTGCACGCGGTCGGGCCGAACGCCGGGCGGTGCGAGGTCATCTGCTTCTCCGACGACCACGATGCGTCGTTCGCCGACCTCGACCCGTCGCGCATCCGGCTCGTGCTCGACGCCCTCGCGGACCGCACGACGGCGCTGCTGGAGCTGCCCTACGTCGCGCACGTCTTCCCGTTCGAGAACTGCGGCGAGGAGATCGGGGTGACGATCCGACACCCGCACGGTCAGGTCTACGGCTATCCGTTCGTCCCGCCGCGCGCGCTCGCCCGCCTGACCGCGGCACAGCGGCACGCCGAGTCGACCGGTCGCAGCCTCGTGCGCGACGTCGTCGACTCCGAGCTCGCCGACGGTTCGCGCGTCGTCGCGGAGACCGAGCACTGGGTCGCGTTCGTGCCGTTCGCGGCGCGCTGGCCGTTCCAGCTGCAGGTGCATCCGCGCCGCGACGTCCTCGACCTGCCCGGTCTCGACGACGCCGAGCGCGACGACCTCGCCGTGCTGCAGCGCGACCTGCTGCGGCGGCTGCACGGGCTGTTCGGCGTACGGATGCCCTACATCGCCGGCTGGTTCCAGGCGCCGAAGGGCGTGCTGCGCGAGCACGCACGGCTCCACCTCGAGATCGTGTCGAACCGCCGCGCGCCCGGGAAGCTGAAGTACCTCGCCGGGTCCGAGTCGGCGATGGGCGCGTGGATCAACGACATCCGCCCGGAAGACGCCGCGAGGATGCTGCGCGAGGTGGTCCTGTGACGACCGACGCCGCGCGCCGCGCCGCCGCGGTAGGGGGCCACCTCGCGGCGTACGGCGACGACCCGACCGGTGTCGCGTTCGCCCCGGGGCGCGTGAACCTCATCGGCGAGCACATCGACTACAACGGCGGTCTCGTCCTCCCGGTCGCGCTGCCGTTCGGCACGACCTGCACGGTGTCGCCGCGCGACGACGGCGCGCTGCACATCTCCTCGGCATCGGTCGAGGGGCCGCCGGTCGTCGTCCCCGTCCACGACCTCGAGAGCGGGGCTCGGCGGGGCTGGTCGTCGTACGTCGTCGGCGCGTTCGCGCAGAGCCGGTCCCGGCACGACTTCGCGGGCGGGGCGAGCCTGCACGTCGACGGCGACGTGCCGCTGGGCGCGGGGCTGTCGAGCAGCGCGTCGCTCGAGTGCGCCGTGCTCGTCGCGCTCGACGCGGCGACCGGTCTCGTCCACGACGCGCTCACGCTCGCGCTGTCCGCGCAGGCGGCCGAGCACCAGTACGCCGGTGTGCCGTGCGGGGTCATGGACCAGGCCGCGTCGATGCTCGGCCGCGCCGACCATGCGCTCCTGCTCGACTCCGCGACGCTCCACCACGAGCACGTGCCGCTGCACCTGCGCGAGCAGGGCGTCGCGCTCGTCGTGGTCAACACCCGCGTCCACCACGAGCTCGCAGACGGCGGGTACGCCGAGCGCCGCGCCGTCTGCGAACGCGCAGCGTCGATGCTCGGCGAGGAGTACCTCGTCGACGCCGACCTCGCCGCGGTCGAGCAGCTGCCCGAGCCCGAGCGGCGTCGCGCGCGCCACGTCGTCACCGAGCAGGCCCGGGTCCGCGCCGCGGTGAAGGCGTTCGGGATGGGCGACCTCGCGACGGTCAGCGTCCTGTTCGCGGCGTCGCACGCGTCGTTGCGCGACGACTTCGAGGTCAGCTGCCCCGAGCTCGACCTGGCGGTCTCGGCGGCGGTGGGGGCGGGAGCCCTGGCGAGCCGGATGATGGGCGGCGGTTTCGGCGGCAGCACCGTGTCGCTGGTCCGCGACGCCGACGTCGCGCACGTGACCGCGGCGGTGGAGGCAGCCTTCGCGTCCGCCGGCCTCGGCGATCCGCAGGTGATCGTCGTCGACGCAGCCGACGGCGCGCGAGCCCTCGACTGACCGCGCTGCAGCCGTGGCGGGCGGTGCCGCTCGCTAGGCTCACGCCGTGACGTCGGTGCCGGTCCCGGAGGTCGACCTCCGACCCCAGTCGGTGCTGCTGGCGTTCTTCGGCGACTACGCCAGCGAACCGGGATCGGTCGTGGCCGCCGCGAGCATCTTCGACGTCCTCGAACCTGCCGGCGTCGGCTCGCATGCGACGCGAGCCACTGTGTCGCGCATGGTGAAGCGCGGTCTGCTCCACCGCGTCGCCGAGGGCCGGCAGGCGTACTTCGGGCTGACCGGCTTCGGCCTCCGCACGGTCCTCGAGGGTCGCGAGCGCGCGCAGGTGGCCGACGTCGTCGACCGCGCGTGGGACGGGCGCTGGACCCTCGTCGGCTTCTCGCTGCCGGAGGCGTCGCAGCGCGACCGCCACCTCCTGCGCTCGCGCCTGACGTGGGCCGGGTTCGGGATGGTGCAGGGCGGTCTGTGGGCCGCGCCGCACGACGTCGACGTCGTGGCGCTGCTCGACGACCTCGACGTCCTCGAGCACGTGACGGCGTTCCGCGGCGAGCCGCTCGCCCCGACGGAGACCGCGCGGATGGTCGCCGAGGCGTTCGATCTCGAGTCCCTCGCGGCCCGATACGCCGAGTTCGTGGAGCGCTGGGCACCGACGGCGGCGTCCGACGACCTCGAGGACCCGCTCACCGCGCGCGTGGTGCTCTCCGCCGACTGGGGCATCGTGCTGCGCGGCGACCCGCGCCTCCCGCTCGAGCTGCTCCCCGAGCCGTGGCCGGCGCTCGCCGCCCGCGACCTGCAGCGCGCGCTCGACAAGCGGCTTCGCCGCCCCGCGGAGACCGAGGCAAGGAAGCGCCTCGACGTCCGCACCCGCTAGCTCCCGCGCGGCAACGGCGTAGTTCCCCCAACATGATCATGTTTGGGGGACTACAAGTCGGGGCGGGATAAGTCGGGGTAGGACAAGTCGGGGCGGGACGAGTCGGGCGGGACCTGTCGGCAGGACCTGTCGGGACGGGACGAGCCGGCGGGTACGGGGCGCCGACCGGGGACCGGCGGCCGGCGCGGCTAGCGGTCGAGGCCGAGGAGGCGGATCGCGTTCTCCTTGAGGACGAGCGGGCGCACGTCCTCCTTGATGTCGAGCGCGTCGAAGTC
>JBGAJT010000308.1:0-3994 GCA_044224785.1 Candidatus Nanopelagicales bacterium
GACCGGCTCTTGCCCGAGGCGATCACCCTGGTGCATGGCCCTGGCTGCCCGGTCTGCGTGACGCCCCTGGAGATGATCGAGCGCGCGCTGGCCATTGCGCGCCAACCGGGGGTGATCTTCACCTCGTTCGGCGACATGCTGCGCGTGCCCGGCTCGGGTCGCGACCTGTTCCGCGTGAAGAGCGAGGGCGGCGACGTCCGCATCGTCTACTCCCCGCTGGATGCCGTCCGCCTCGCGCAGGAGAACCCCGACAAGCAGGTCGTGTTCTTCGGCATCGGCTTCGAGACCACGGCGCCCGCCAACGCCATGACCGTGAGGATGGCCAAGCAGCTCGGGCTCACGAACTTCTCGCTGCTCGTCTCCCACGTGCTCGTGCCGCCTGCGATCACCGCGCTCATGGAGTCGCCGACCCGTCGCGTGCAGGGGTTTCTCGCCGCGGGCCACGTCTGCACCGTGATGGGCATGTCGGAGTACGAGCCCCTCGTCGAGCGCTACCACGTGCCGATCGTCGTCACCGGGTTCGAGCCGCTCGACGTGCTCGAGGGCATCCGACGCGTCCTCACCCAGCTCGAGGACGGCCGCGCCGAGCTCGAGAACGCCTACCCCCGTGCGGTGTCGCCGGAGGGCAACCCGACGGCGCAGGCGGTCGTCCGCGAGGTCTTCGAGGTCACCGACCGCGCCTGGCGCGGCATCGGCACGATCCCGGCGTCGGGCTGGCGGCTCTCGGCGGCGTACGCCGACTTCGACGCCGAGACGCGCTTCGACGTCACGGGCATCACCACCGAGGAGTCGGGTCTGTGCCGCTCCGGCGAGGTGCTGCAGGGGCTGATCCGCCCGGTCGAGTGCGAGGCCTTCGGGCGCGAGTGCACCCCGCGGTCGCCGCTGGGCGCGCCGATGGTGTCGAGCGAGGGCGCGTGCGCGGCCTACTACCAGTTCCGCCGTCTCGAGCCCCCGGTGGTGACCGCGTGACCCAGGACCTCGACCTCGAGGCGTGGTCCTGCCCGGTGCCGCTGCGCGACCATCCGAACGTCGTCATGGGCCACGGCGGCGGCGGCACGCTGTCGTCGGAGCTCGTGACCCACCTGTTCCTGCCGGCGTACGGCGACGACGACGGCGTCCTCGCCCAGCTCGGCGACGCCGCCGTGCTCGCGGCCGGCGGTGCGCGGATCGCGATGAGCACCGACTCCTTCGTCGTGCGCCCGCGCTTCTTCCCGGGCGGCAACATCGGCGACCTCGCCGTGAACGGCACGGTCAACGACGTCACGATGGCCGGTGCCCGACCCCTGTTCCTCTCCTCGGCGATGGTGCTCGAGGAGGGCCTCGCCCTCGCCGAGCTCGGACTGATCGCGGAGACGATGGGCGAGGCCGCGCGCCGCGCCGGCGTCCGGATCGTCACCGGCGACACCAAGGTCGTCGACTCCGGCCATGGCGACGGCGTGTTCATCACGACCACCGGCGTCGGGGTCGTGCCCGAGGGTCGCGACCTCGGCCCGCACCGGGTTCGTCCCGGCGACGCCGTGCTCGTGTCCGGCCCGATCGGGCTGCACGGCATCGCCGTCATGTCGGTGCGCGAGGGCCTCGAGTTCGGCTCCGAGATCCGTTCCGACTGCGCGCCGCTCAACGGCCTGGTCGAGGCGCTCTTCGAGGTCGTGCCCGACATCCACATGCTGCGCGACCCCACGCGCGGCGGCGTCGCGGCGTCGCTCAACGAGATCGCGAGGTCGTCCGGGACGGGCATCGAGATCGTCGAGCGGTCCGTGCCGGTGCCCGACGACGTCGGTGCAGCGTGCGGCTTCCTCGGCCTCGACCCGCTCTACGTCGCCAACGAGGGCAAGCTCGTCGCGTTCGTGGCCGAGGCCGACGCCGACGCCGCGCTCGCCGCGCTGCAGGCGCACGAGCTCGGGGTCGGCGCGACCCGGATCGGCACGGTTGTGGACGCGCATCCCGGAGTCGTCGTCGCGAAGACCGGGATCGGCGGTACGCGCGTGGTCGACCTGCCGCTCGCCGAGCAGCTGCCGCGGATCTGCTGACGTGCACGAGCTCTCGCTGTGCCAGTCGATCGGCACGATCGTGCGCCAGCACGCCGCAGACCGGCAGGTGCAGGTCGTGCACCTCACGGTCGGCCAGCTGCGCCAGGTCGTGCCGGAGACGCTCGTCTACTGCTGGGGCGTCGTGAACGAGGGGACGGTGTGCGAGGGCAGCGTCCTCGACATCGACCACGTGCCCGGCGAGCTGACGTGCGGTGACTGCGGTGCGCGCACGACCATGGAGGAGATGCGGATCATGTGCGGCGCTTGCGGCAGCAGCCGCGTCACCGTCACCGGCGGCGAGGAGCTGCTCGTGACGTCGATCGAGCTGGCGGAGGCGGGCTGATGGGACGGTTCCACCGTCACGACGACGGCAGCGTGCACGACCACGACCACGACGGCGACCACGAGCACGACTACGACTACGACCACGAGCACCCGCACGACCACTCCGACCACGGCGACATGTCCGGATACGAGACCGGCGCGGAGCGCGTGGTCGTCCTCGAGGCGATCTTCGGCGAGAACGACCGCGTCGCGGCCGCCAACCGCGCGGACTTCGACGCGGCCGGCGTACGCGTCGTCAACCTGATGTCGTCGCCCGGCGCCGGCAAGACGACGCTGCTGCGCGAGTCCTTGCTGCGCCTGCAGGGACGTGCGCGCGTCGGCATCGTCGAGGGCGACATCGAGACGTCGCTGGACGCCGACCGGCTCGAAGGGCTCGGCGCATCGGTCGCACTGGTGAACACCGGGGACGGCTTCGGCGGCGAGTGCCACCTCGACGCCCCGATGATCCGTTCCGCTCTCCCCCGCGTGCCGCTCGACGAGCTCGACCTGCTGGTGATCGAGAACGTCGGGAACCTGGTGTGCCCCGCGGAGTTCGACGTCGGCGAGGACGCGAAGGCGATGGTGTGGTCGCCGACCGAGGGCGAGGAGAAGCCGCTCAAGTACCCCGTGATGTTCCGGTCGGCCGAGGTGGTGGTCGTCAACAAGATCGACCTGCTGCCGTTCCTCGACATCGACATGGACGTGTTCCGCAGCAACCTCGCGCGGGTGAACCCCTCGGCGCTGGTGCTCGAGGTCAGCGCCAAGACCGGCGAGGGCGTCGACGCCTGGGTCGACTGGCTCGTCGGCCGCTGACACCCGACCGCGACGTCAGGCGGGCAGCACCCGGTAGGTGAGCAGGAGGGCCCCTCGTGGCGACGTCCGGCTGTCGACCGTCACGAGCCGGATCCCCGCCAGGTCGACCAGGATCCGCCGGCCCGGGCCGACGATCTCCGGGGCCACCACGAGCCGCAGCTCGTCCACCACGCCGGCCGCGAGGAGGGATCGTGCCAGCGACATGCTGGCGTGGACGCCGATGTCGCCGCCGTCCGTCGCCCTGAGCTCGCGGACGAAGGCGGCCGGGTCGCCGTCGATGGCCGTGGCGGCGTTCCACGCCAGGCCCAGCGGCGTCGAGGTCGCGACGAACTTGGGCACCGCGTTGATGAAGGATGCGAACGGTTCGACGTCGCTCGTGGGCCAGTAGCCCGCCCATTCGTCGTAGCTGCGGCGGCCGAGGATCACCGCGTCCTGCGTCCCGATGACCTCCGCGAGGTTCGCGTCCATCACCTCGTCCCAGTAGTCCAGCACGAACGTCTCGGGGCTCTCGCCGACACCGTCGAGCGACAGCAGCTCGTAGACCACGACCTTGCGCACGGCACGACCTCGTTCCAGCGATCTCGGGGACGACCCACCCTAGGCGTGCGAGGCGGGCGCGCCCAGGGCGTTGCCCTGGCGCGCGGCGGCGGGCACCCTGGGTGCAGGAGGGCCGATGGAGATCGCTATCGCGCTCGCGGCCGTCGTCGGCGCGGCGGTGTTCGGGGCCAGCGCGGCGCTCCTGTATTGCACCTCCACGCTCTATCACGCGATCCCGGCCCCCCGCGCGAAGCGAGTCCTCCGGGTGGTTGACCACGGCGCCATCTACG
>JBGAJT010000309.1:0-3973 GCA_044224785.1 Candidatus Nanopelagicales bacterium
CGAGCGCGAGCAGATCTCGCCGGACCTGACGGTGTCGCTACGACGCGAGGCGGACGGCTTCCCGGAGTCGCTGCTCGACCTCCCCACCGAGGAGGCGGTGCGCGCGGTGCTCGAGGACTTCAACGAGCGGGTGAAGATCGACTGGATGCGTCCGCGGACCGGTCCGTCGAGCCCGATCGTGGCCCGCAAGGTCGACGTCGACGCGCTCGTCGAGCAGTGGCGCGAGCTGCGCCGCCGCGGCGCCTCGTGAGCGCGGACTCGAGCGCCCCGGCGGCGTAGCGTCGCAGTCGGAGGCGATCGACATGGGGAACGGCTCGGGAACGGTGAGCAAGGCGGGCTCCGGCGGCGCCGGGGCGGTCTACGGGCTGGGGTTCTTCGGCGCCCTCGTCTGGTACTGGCAGCAGGCCGACGGCGTCTGGATGCACCTCTGGGCGATCGTCGAGGCGTTCCTCTGGCCGGCGTTCGTCGTCTACGACCTGCTCCAGCACATGTCCTGACGCGACGACGGCCCGCCCCCCAGCGGGGACGGGCCGTCGTGGTGCGTGCGATCAGGCGGGGACGGTCGGCAGGGTCTCGAGGCCGGCGGCGAAGCGTGCCTCGCTCGTCTCCTCGTCGACCATGCGCCCGTTGAGGTAGTCGTCGTACGCCGCGAGGTCGAAGTGCCCGTGGCCCGACAGCGCGATGAGGATCACCGCCTCCTCGCCGCTCTCCTTCGCCTCGTTGGCCAGCCGGACCGCCGACGCGATCGCGTGCGACGACTCGGGAGCGGGGACGATGCCCTCGGTGCGCGCGAACTGCACCGCGGCAGCGAAGCACTCGGTCTGCGGCACCGCCTCGGCCTCGATCAGCCCGAGCTCCTTCACGTGCGACACCAGCGGAGCCATGCCGTGGTAGCGCAGGCCGCCCGCGTGGATCGGGTCCGGGATGAACTGGTGTCCGAGCGTGTGCATCTTCATGAGCGGCGTCATGCCCGCGGTGTCGCCGAAGTCGTAGGCGTAGACACCGTGGGTCAGGGTCGGGCAGGACGACGGCTCGACGGCGATGATGCGCGGACCGGAGCCGCTGGCCATCTTCTCGCGCAGGAACGGGAAGGTGAGGCCGGCGAAGTTCGAGCCGCCGCCGGTGCAGCCGACGATGTGGGTCGGGGTGTCGCCCGCCTTCGCCATCTGCAGCAGCGCCTCCTCGCCGATCACCGTCTGGTGCATGAGCACGTGGTTGAGCACCGAGCCCAGCGAGTAGCGCACGGAGTCGCCACCGACGACGGCCGCCTCGACCGCCTCCGAGATCGCGATGCCGAGCGAGCCGCTCATGTTCGCGGGATCGGCCGCGAGCGCGCGGCCGGCCTCGGTGAGCTGCGAGGGGGAGCGGTGGATCGTGGCGCCGAACGCCTCGATCATGAGGCGGCGGAACGGCTTGCTGTCGTACGACGAACCGACCTGCCACACCTCGCACTCGATGTCGTAGAGCGCGCACGCGAACGCGAGCGCCGTGCCCCACTGGCCCGCGCCCGTCTCCGTCGTGAGCTTCTTCACGCCGGCCTTCTTGTTGTAGTAGGCCTGCGGCACGGCGGTGTTCGGCTTGTGCGAGCCGGCCGGAGAGGTGCCCTCGTACTTGTAGTAGATGCGGGCCGGTGTCCCGAGCGCGCGCTCGAGGTTGTGCGCGCGGAACAGCGGCGTGGTCCGCCACTGGTGGTAGACGTCGAGGACGCCGCCGGGGATGTCGACGTACCGGTCCTGCGAGACCTCCTGGAGGATCAGCTCCATCGGGAACAGCGGCGCGAAGTCGTCGGGCCCGGCCGGCTCGAGGGTGCCCGGGTGCAGCGCCGGCGGCGGCGGCGAGGGCAGGTCGGGGACGATGTTGTACCAGGTGGTCGGCGTCTCGTCCTCGTCGAGCAGGTACTTGTGCCGGCGCACGGTGTCGTCCATCGTCGTTCCCTTCCTGGCCTGTCCACGGGGTGCTGCGACGCCTCGCCGGGGGTGCGGGGCGCTGCGGGCAACGTAGCGGCCCGGCCCGTCGGATGGGGCGGCATTGCCCGCGGTCCGGTCCGCGCCGCGGGACGTCAGCCGACGTCGGGCCCGGACCCGCCGGGATCGTCGGTGCGACGCGGGACGACGAGCCGGGCGACGCCGGCGTCGAGGTCGACGGTGCTGCGCGGCGGTGCGGCGTCGCCGTCCTCGTCGCGCTTCACCTCCATGAACTCGTCGTGCTCCTTCTTGTGCCGCGTGCTGGGCGCGAAGGCGAGACCGAGCACGTCGATGGCAGCGGAGCCGACGACGGTCTTGGGCCGCTCGCCCTGCCGGCGCCTCCGGCCGGAGAGCACGATCTCGAGCGTCGCTCCGACGATCAGCAGGATCACGAGCGCGGGCAGGCTCATCGCGAACAGGGCGTTCATGACGCCCCCAGCTCCGCGGCGATCCCGTCGATGCGGTGCGCCTGCTCGATGTCGAGCTGCGTCACGCCGCCCGCGTCGTGCGTGCTGAGGACCACGTGGACCGTGCGCCACCGGATGTCGAGGTCGGGGTGGTGGTCCATCTCCTCGGCGACCTCGGCGATCTCGTCGACGCCGCGGATCGCGGTGCGGAAGTCGGGGAAGGCGAGCGTGCGGGCGAGCCGGTCGACGTCGCCCGTCCACGCCGGCAGGCCGACGAGCTGACGGCCGACCTCCTCCGCATCGAGCCGACGTGGTCGCGCCATACGTCCAGGGTCGCACGGACGCGGCGGGGTGGCGACGTTCGGCCGATCCGCGAGGCGCGCGGATCGGGGAGAATCGGGCACCGGACGGCCGTCGAGCGAAGGTGGAGGACCAGGTGGGGGCGCTGGGCGAGCCGTCCCTGCTCGGCTTCGTGCTCGCAGCCGCGCTGTGGGTGCTGCTGGGCGTCGTGCCGGGTCTGCTGATCGTCACGTGGCTGGTGCCCGGGCGCAGCCGGCTGGAGCGGCTCGCGGTCGCCCCGCTGGTGTCGATCGCGCTGGGCTTCGCACCGGCCGCCTGGCTCTCGGCCCTGGGCGTGCCGCAGGCGTGGCACGCCGCGTGGGTCGTCCCGCTGGTCGTGTCGGTCGTGCTGCTCGTGGTCCTCGGTCGGCGGGGCGCGCTGCGGGCCCTCGTCGCCGGGTCGCGCGACGCGCGCGCCGTGTGCGTCGGCGTCGCGCTGACCGTCGTCGTGTGGGTCGTCGGTATCGCGACGTCGGCGCCGGGCTGGTCCGCGGTGGTGCCCAACTCCGACGGCAACAGCCATGGCGTCTTCGTCGCCCGGATCCTCGCCTCGGGCTCGGTGGCACCGGATCACGTCGCCGTCTTCGACCTCGCCGACCCGGCACGTTCGAGCGTCTTCTACCCGTTGGGCCTGCACGCGCTCGCCGCACCGGTGGCCTCGCTGACCTCGGTGGCCAGCGCGCTGCTGGTGGCCCTCACGGTGCTGGCGTCCGCCTCGTTCGTGGTGGGCTGCGCCGCCCTGGCCCGCCGTGTCGGCGGTGCCGCGGTCGTCGCCCCCGCGAGCGTCGCAGCGGCCCTGATGCCCTGGTACCCGGTCGAGCTGGTCGGCTGGGGCCCGGTGCCCCTCGTCCTCGGCGTCGCGCTCGTCCCGGCGGCGATCCTCGTCCTGCTCGACGCCCGCGACCGCCGGTCGACGGCCGCCGCGGTGTTCGCCGTCGCCGGGCTGCTCGCGCTCCACGTCACGGAGGTGCTCGTCGCGGCGGGCGTCGCCCTGCTGGCGCTGCTCCTCGACCGGAGGGCCGCCGGCCGCGCGGCAGCAGCGGGCCGCGTCGTGGTGGCGGGCGCTGCCGCGGCGGTCGTCGTCGGCCCGATCGCCCTCGGCCTCGTCGCCGGCGGCGGCGCGCGCGTGCAGGAGCCGACCACCGCAGCCGGTGCCGGCGACGCGCTGGTCTGGGCGCTGCTGCGCCCCGGCTCCGCCCTCGACGCTCTCGACTCGCCGTCGGTACTGGTCATCGTCGTCGCGGGCCTGGTCGCGCTGGCGCT
>JBGAJT010000030.1:0-18695 GCA_044224785.1 Candidatus Nanopelagicales bacterium
CGGCATGAACCGGATCCGGCACGCCTACGTCGAGCTCGAGCCGGCGCTCGAGAAGTACCTCGTGACCTCCACCCACGACGACGTCCGCGGGATCCTCGCCAGCATGGGCGCGCACCGCGACGGCGGGCTGTTCGGCCCGCGGCTCGCGGTCACCACCTCGGGCATGGTCGGCGTCGTGAACTCGGTCGTGGCGGCCGCCGGCGTGGGGCTCGTCGCGGCGTCGCTCACGCGGTCCACCCCGCTCTCGGCGGTGCTCGCCGTCGGCGCCTTCGCCGTCTCCAACGCGATCCTGCTCGGGCTCACCTCGCGGGCCTACGCCCAGGCCCAGCGCGACCTCGACCCGCGATTCCCCACGCCGCCCGCCGGCTGATCCCCGTCCCGCTGCCGGATCCGGGGAACCGGTGCCGCGCAAGGGGTTCCGGCCGTGTTACTGGTGTGACTGGTGTGATCTACGTGACTCGTGGGGCTGGTCACGGAAGGATCACGGACGTCTGACGGACAGTCGTCCGTGAGGTGTCCGAACGGCTGATATGGTCGCTCGCAGGTGGACCCACGAGACGCCGTCACCCGACGGCCGTGACCACCCCGCCGAGTTCGGTACGACCAGGTCCGCAAGGACGGGGTACGGCCGGAGCCGGGGAACCACTTCCCCAGGGGCGAATCGACGGACCGTCGAGCGGTGCGAACCGCATGGGCGCCGTCGTAGGGCGATCTTCCCGCCCGAGCCCGTCAGCTCACCCGGTAGGCGGTACGGGAGAGGGAGGCCGCCTTCGTGGCGACCAGGACGACAGCGTTTGCTCGCGCGCGCTCCAGCCGTGCTGCCCGCCTCGTGGCGCCCCTGGCCGTGGTGGCCCTGGCGGTGACCGGGCTCGGGCTCACCGGCGGCTCTGCGGCGACCGCAGCACCCACCAAGACCATCGCGCAGGTCGAGGCCGAGATCGCGGCCCTCGAGAACGACGCCGCCAACGCGGCGGAGCTCTGGAACGAGGCGCGCCAGCGGCAGTCCGACATCGCGCTCAAGGTGGCGCAGATCAAGGTCAAGATCGCCGCCGCGGAGAAGCAGTACGGCCGCGTGGTCGGCGCTGTGGACGCGATGGCCCGCTCGGCCTACGCGACCGGCGGCATCGACCCCAGCCTGCAGGCGCTGCTCGCCGACGATCCGCAGCAGTTCCTCGAGCAGACCGCGGCGCTCGACCAGGTCGCCCGCTCGCAGGGGACGTCGCTGCGCAAGACCGCGGCCGCCCGGCTCGTGCTCGCCCAGCTCAAGGTGCAGCTCGACCAGCAGCAGGCTGCGGCCAAGACCGCCGCCCAGGACGCCGCGCAGCAGAAGGCCGCGGTCGACGACAAGATCGCCGCGGCGCAGTCGCTGCTCTCCTCGCTCAAGGCCGACGAGCGCGCCCGCCTCAACAAGCTCCGCGCCGACCAGCAGGCCGCCTCGGAGCGCGCCGCCCGTCGGGCCGCGCAGCAGGCGGCCAAGGCCAGCTCGAGCAACAACAACAACGGCGGCGGCAACGGGGGCGACAACGGCGGCACCCCGCCGGTCGCCGGTGGCGGCGGCTCGCCGTCGCAGCGCGCCCGCATCGCCGTGGCCTACGCCCTGTCCAAGGTGGGCCACCGCTACGTCGCCGGCGCTGCCGGCCCGGGCACGTTCGACTGCTCCGGCCTCACGATGGCGGCCTACCGTGCGGCGGGCGTGTCCCTCCCGCACTACTCGCGCTCGCAGTACGGCAGCACCCGCCACATCTCGCGCAGCGAGCTGCGCCCGGGCGACCTGCTGTTCTACTTCGGCGGCGGCGCGCACCACGTGAGCATGTACATCGGCGGCGGCATGATGGTCAGCGCCTCCAACCCGCGCGACGGCGTCGAGGTCATCGCGGCCTTCGGCCCGTGGTACGGCTCGCGCTACTCCGGCGCCGGTCGCGTCGTCTGACGCCGACCCGCGCGCTCTGACCCGATCGTCGAGGCCCTCCCAGCGACCCTGTATCGCCGGGAGGGCCTCGTCGTCGTCCTGGGCACGTACCGTGAGGGCATGAGCACCGCGGAGCCCGGGTCGGGCGGTCGCCGCGCGGCCGTCGCCGCCGTGGTGGCCGCCGTCGTGGCGCTGGTGCTCGTGGGCGGTGCGGTCCTGCCGCGCTCGCTGCCGATCGGCTCGGGCACCCGCGTCGTCGGCGGGTCCGGCGTCGGTGCGCCGCTGCCCGGCTCGGCGTCGTCGCAGGCCCGGCTCGCCGAGGTCCAGAAGGTGCTCGACGCGCGAGGCGCGGCGATCCGGCACGACGACGCGAAGGCCTACGCGCGCACCCAGACGACCAAGGCCAAGGCACCGGTGTTCTCCCGACTGGCGGTGCTGCCGATCGTGCGGTGGGCCTACGTGCCGGGCGCGCCCACCACGTCGACGGAGTCGCTGGTCGTCGTCCCCGTCAGCCTCACGCTGCGCCTGGCCGGCGAGACCGCCGACGCGACCTGGCCCGAGACCGTCACGCTGCGGCGCGACGCGGCAGGGTGGCGGGTCGCGTCGGAGGTGTCGCGCGGCGAGCGCACAGCGCTGTGGGACCTCGGCACGCTGCGCGTCGTCACCGGCCGCCGCTCGCTCGTGATCGGCATCGACACCTCGGCGGCCACGCTGCGCCCCTACGCCGCCACGGCCGACCGCGTCGTGCCGCAGGTGACGGCGGTCTGGGGCAAGGGCTGGAGCCGCTACGCCGTCGTGATCGTCCCGCGCACCGTGGGCCAGCTCGGCCGGGCGCTCGGGCGGAGCGCTGCCTCGCTCGACGGGTACGCCGCCGTCACCACCGCCGAAGGCTCGTCGCCCCACGGCGCGGTGGCCGAGCGGGTCTGGGTGAACACGCCCGCGATGGCCGGGCTCTCCTCGATCGGCCGCCAGGTCGTGCTGCGCCACGAGATGACGCACGTCGCCACGGCGGCACCCGAGCATCCCGACGCGCCGCTCTGGCTCGTCGAGGGCGTCGCGGAGTGGATGGGCTACCGCGGCTCGGGCATCCCGCTCGCCGTCGCGACCGGCGACCTGCTCGACGAGGTCCGTCGCGGGCGCACGCCGGCCGCCCTGCCGGACGACAAGGCCTTCAGCGGCGCGGGCGTCGACGTCGCCTACGAGTCCGCGCACCTGGCGTGCGCGACGATCGTCACCCGCTACGGCGCCGCCGACCTCGTCGCGCTCTACCGCGCGGTCGTCATCGACGGCGACGACGTGAGCACCGCGCTCCAGACGCTCACCGGCACCACGATCTCCGCGCTGCAGAAGGACGTGCGGGCGCGCGCCCGCAGCCTCGCCTCCTGACATGACCGCCGCCGCACTCCTCGCTGCCGTGGTCGGCGCGCTGCTCCTCGGCGTGCTGACGCTGCGCGCCGTGCCGCACGTGCCGGTGCCCGCGGTGGTCGACGCCGACCTGCGCCGCGACTTCACCGACGACGAGCGGGCACGCGAGCGCGCCTTCCGCCGCCGGGTCCGGCCGTGGGGCCTGACGGCCGTCGCGCTCGACGTCGTCGTCCCGACCGTGCTCGTGCTGTCCGGTGCCGTGACGCGTGTCGTGCGCGCGACGCCGGGCCCGTGGTTCTGCGGCGCCCTCACGGGCTTCCTGCTGCTCCTGGTCGTGGGCCGGTTGGCGACGCTGCCGTGCGGCATCGCGGTGCGCCGCGCCAGCCTCGCGGCCGGGCTCGCGACCGGGTCGTGGGCGCGGTCGAGCTGGTCACCGGCGACGAGCTGCTCGTGTTCGTCACGAGCGACGCGCAGCTGCTGCACTTCCCGGCGAACGCGGTCCGGCCGCAGGGACGTCCCGCGGGCGGCATGGCCGGTGTGCGCCTCTCCGACGGCGCCCACGTGGTCTTCTTCGGCGCCGTCGACCCGTCGCGCGACAACGTCGTGGTCACCGCCGCCGGCACCAGCGGCGCCCTGCCCGGCACCTCCGGCGCCAGCGTGAAGGCGACCCCGTTCGCCGAGTACCCCGGCAAGGGCCGCGCCACCGGCGGCGTGCGCGCCCAGCGCTTCCTCAAGGGCGAGGACACCGTCCTCGTCGCCTGGGTCGGTCCGGCCCCCGCACGTGCCGCGACCCCGCAGGGGGCACCGGCCAACCTGCCGCCGCTCGACCCGCGGCGCGACGGCAGCGGCCTGCCGACGTCGAAGCCGGTCGCCGCCGTCGGCGGCCCGCTCGTGGCGGGCGGACCGCGTCCCGCTCCGGTCGACGACGCTCCCGCGACGGACGGCGGGTCGTGAGAGAGCGCTGCTCGGTCGTCTCGGCCGACGAGCCGCTCGCCGGCACGGCGCCGCGCGCGCGTGCGTGGCTGGTTCTCGAGCAGCCCGGCCCCTACGGCTTCCGCGCCGTCACCGAGTCGCACCTGCCCGAGAAGGTCCGTGCCGCTCTTGCGCTGGTGCCCAAGGAGTCTCGGACCACGGTCCTCCTCGCCCGACCGGTCGGGCGCCATGCCGACGCCGGCGACCACGACGGCACCCGCCGGTTCTGGTTCGCGCACGTGGCTCCCGGCGGTGTCCGGATGCGGTCGGGCGTGCTCGCCGACTCCGAGTTGCTCCGGCCGGACCTGCTCGACGTGCTCGAGGCCGCCTCGCGCGGCGAGCTGCCGCCGTGGGGCACGGGCTCGTCGGAGCCCCTCCTGCTCGTGTGCACCAACTCCCGACGCGACGTCTGCTGCGCCCTCAACGGCCGCCCCGTCGCGGCAGCGCTCGCCGCGGACCCGGCGTACGCCGACCGCGTGCTCGAGGTGAGCCACCTCGGCGGCCACCGCTTCGCGCCCACCGCGCTGCTGCTGCCCTGGGGCCACGCCTTCGGGCGCCTCGACGCGGAGACGGCGAGAGCCGTGCTGGCCGGGGCCGCTGACGGGCGCATCGGGTCGCTCGTGCACCACCGCGGCCGGACCGCGGCGTCCCAGCCGGTGCAGGCGGCGTCGTGCGCCGTACGCCTCGCCGAGCACCTCGACGGGCTCGACGACATCGACGCGCTGCGCGTCGTGGGCGAGCGGGTCGTCCCGGCCGGGCTGCGCTGGCAGGGCGACGACGACGGCCGGGCCGACGTCGAGGTCCGCCATCGCGACGGCCGCGCCTGGCGCGTCGCCGTGCACCGCCGCACGCTGGAGCCGCCGCGGCCCGAGTCCTGCGGGAAGGCGCCCGTCGAGCCGCACGTCTGGGTCGCCGAGGCCCCGGTCGCGGCCGCCCCGTGGGACGCTGCGTCGCCCGTGTGAGCGCGACCCGGTACGGTGAACACATGAACTCTGCTTCTGGTTTTCCCTCGAGCACGTTCGCGGACGTCCTCGCGGGCAACGAGGGCTACGCCGCCGACTTCCCCGGCACCGGCCTGTCCGGCCGGGCGCGCAAGGGCCTGGCCCTGGTGACGTGCATGGACAGCCGCATCGAGCCGCTGCAGCTGCTCGGCATGGAGCAGGGCGACGTCAAGATCCTGCGCAACGCCGGCGCCCGGGTGACCGACGACGTCCTGCGCACGCTGGTCCTCGCGACCTACCTGCTCGACGTCACCAGAGTCCTGGTCATGCCGCACACGCACTGCAAGATGGCGAGCGCGACCGAGGAGGAGATCCACCGCCAGATCTACGACGAGAACGGCGTCGACACCTGGTCGGTCGAGTTCCGCACCGTCGCCGACCAGGAGGAGGCGCTGGCCTACGACGTGCGCCGGATCCGCAGCTATCCGTTCCTGCCCCGCGACCTCGTCGTCGCCGGGGCGGTCTACGACGTCCACACCGGACGCCTCGCCCCCCGCGACTACTGACCCCCGCGCCATCCCGCCGCGACCCCCGCGCCACCCCGCGGCACCCCGCCGCGATCTCCCGACTGTGTCCCCAAACATGATCAAGTTTCGGGACACCGTGCCGCGTTCGCGTCATGCCCGCGCAGAAGACAGGAACGAGATCTCGTTCGCGCTTTCTCCACGCGCACAACGGAAACGAGATCTCGTTCGCGTTATACCTTGGCACATCACGGACACGAGATCTCGTGTCCGTGATGGCGTCGGTGAGTGCGGGTGGTCGGAGCTGGTGCGGGGCGGTGCGCCAGGTGGCCCGGCCCGGTCAGGGGTGGGCGGCGTCGGTGAGGGCGTCGCGCTCGTGGATCGTGGTGCGGGCTCGGCCGCGGCTGCTGCCCAGCGCGCGCTCGGCCGCGTCGATGCGCTGCCAGCCCTCGAGGTCGACGACCTGGACGCCGCGCTGCGCGAGGAGCGCCGCGACGCCGTCGCCGCCCTTGCCCTCGGATCCCTCGAGGTCGGCGAGCAGCGAGGCCACCGTGGCACCGGCGTCCTTCTTGTTCGTGCCGATGATCCCCGTGGGCCCCCGCTTGATCCAGCCGGCGACGTAGAGCCCGGCGACGGTGCTCCCCGCGTCGTCGACCACGCGGCCGTCGACGTTGGGGATGACGTTGCGCCGCGCGTCGAACGGGACGCCGGGGAGCGCGACACCGCGGTACCCGACCGAGCGCACGACGAGCTGCGCACCGACCTGGTAGGTCTCCCCCGTGCCGTGCGCCGCGCCGTCGTCGTCGACCGTCGTGCGCTCGACCACGACCGACTCGACGCGGCCGGTGCCGCGCAGCTCCGCAGGGCGCGAGTGGAAGTGCAGGTGGATGTGCTTGTGGCCGCCGTCGAGGGCGCGCTCCGACCAGGAGCGCAGCACCTCGACGTTGCGGGCCACGACGCGGTCGCTCTCGACCAGGGCCGCGCTGATCGGCTCGAGGTCGAAGTCGTGCGGGTCGTCGACGGTGACGTCGACACCCTCGAGCTCGGCCAGCTCCTTGAGCTCCTTCGTGGTCCACGTCGCCTGAGCCGGGCCACGACGGCCGAGGACGTGCACGTCGTTGATCGCCGAGTCGCGCAGCGCCTCGAGCACGTGCTGCGGCATGTCCGTGGCGGCCAGCCGGTCCCAGGGGGCGGTCAGCACGCGAGTGACGTCGACCGCGACGTTGCCGACACCGACCACGACGACCGAGCGCGCGGTGGCGATGTCCGACTCGATCGCCTCGCGGTCGGCGTCCGGGTGGCCGCAGTACCAGGCCACGAGGTCGGTGGCCGCGATGCTGCCGACGAGGTCCTCGCCCGGTACGTCGAGGTGCCGGTCGCGGGCCGCGCCGTAGGTGAGCACGACGCCGTCGTACGCCGCGAGCAGCTCCGCGACGGACACCGCCGCGCCGTCCTCGGTGTCACCGACCTCGACGCCCGCGAGCAGTCGCACCTCGGGCTTCTCCAGGACGTGCGCGAGCGTCTCGCGCACCGAGCGGATCGAGAAGTGGTCGGGCGCGACGCCGTAGCGCACGAGGCCGAAGGGGACGGGGAGCCGGTCGAGGACGTCGACGTGGACGCCCGCGGAGGCGAGGGCGTCGGCGGCGTACAGGCCGGACGGACCGGCCCCGACCACGGCGATGCGCAAGGTCACGAGGCACATCCGACCACAACGACCCCGGCGACGGCCGGACGAGCCGTGCGGCGCGTGTCACAGGACCGCGTCACACCGGTACCTCGACCCGGGCGGCGATCCCCGTCCCGCTCGCGGTCGCGACGATCCGCTGGCCGGGGCCCACGGGACGCGCGCGGCTCAGCCCGCCGGTGAGGACGACGTCGCCGGGCTGCAGCGCCACGCCGTCGGCGGCGAGCTGACCCGCGAGCCACGCGACGCTCCGCGCGGCGTCGACCATCGAGCCCAGTCCGCGCTCCTCGGCGCGCGTCGTACCGTCTCCGCCGGGTTGGCTGTCCACGTGCAGCACGACGGCCACGGCGCCGGCGGCGAGCGGCAGGTCCTCCCCCAGGACGAAGCCGGCCGCCGACGACCCGTCGGCGGTGTTGTGCTCGAGGTCGAAGCGGTACGCCGTCCACGCGGAGTCGACCACCTCCAGCGCGAGCCGCGCTCCGGCGCAGCAGGCGAGCACGTCGTCCGCCGTCGCACGCGGTCCCGGGTCGCGGTCGAGCACCAGCGCGATCTCCGGCTCGACGCGCGGCTGGGTCAGGTGGTCGGGGAGCAGCCCGTCGACGCGCATGGAGGCCAGCAGCGGTCCGTAGTTCGGGGCGTCGATGCCCATCTGCTCGCGCATCGCCGCCGTCGTGTACCCGAGCTTCCAACCCACCACGGCGTCGTCGCGTCCGAGCCGCACCGCGGTGAGCGCCCGCTGGACGGCGTACGCGGTCGCGAGGTCCGCGATCTCGACGTCGCCGACGTCGAGCGTGCGGCGCTCGCGGTGCACCGCGTCGAGCAGCTGCGCGGTCTGCAGGACATCCATCCGCTCCACCTCCGGCCGACCCGTGCGCGAGCGGCTCCCGGCACCCCTCGCGGTCAGAATCTGCCACTGGACGGGACACGCGCGGAAGACGCTCCCGCAGGTCAGGTCCCGTCCGGCGGTCCAGCCACCGCTCCGCGTTCCGCACCGCGGTCCGATGTGCCTGCATGCGGGAAGCGGAGGTCTAGCGTCCCCGACGTGACGACCGGAGCCCTGCAGCGAGGTGCGCGATGAGCGACCGCGAGCTGCGGCCTGCCGGTGACACGCAGGTGCTCGCCAGCGTCAGCAACGCGGCGCGGGTGCTCAAGGAGTTCGGCAAGGACCGTCCCGATCTCGGCGTCAGCGACCTCGCGCGCCGCCTCGGGCTGGGCAAGAGCACGACGCACCGTCTGCTGCACACCCTGACCGTCGAGAGGCTCCTCGACCAGGACCCGGAGTCCGGGCGCTACCGGCTCTCGGCCACGGTCCACGAGCTGGGCGCCCGGGTGCCCGTCAGCCGTAGCACGGGCTGGTCGCAACCAGCGCCTCGTCAGGAAGGACGTCGATGACCCTCACGCCGGAGCGCGCCGACTCGCTCGCCGCCGCTCTCTACGACGCGCGCCTGTCCCGGGTGCCGATCCCGCCGCTGACCGAGGCCGATCCCGACCTCACCCTCGCCGACGGGTACGCCGTCCAGCAGGGCGTCGTGCGCCGCTACCTCGACGCCGGCGACCGCATCATCGGTTACAAGCTCGGGCTCACGAGCAAGCCGATGCAGCAGATGCTCAACGTGCCCACGCCGGACTTCGCGCCGGTCATGGCCTCCCACATCATCACCGACGGAGCAGCCGTCGCGATCGGCGACTACATCGCGCCGCGCCTCGAGGCGGAGATCGCGCTGGTGCTCGGCGCCGACCTCGAGGGCCCGGACTGCACCGCGCTCGACGTGCTGCGCGCGACCGAGGGCGCTGTGGCGTCCATCGAGCTGGTCGACAGCCGCGTCGCCGACTGGAAGATCAAGCTCGCGGACACCGTCGCCGACATGGCGAGCAGCGGCTCGATCATCGTGTCCGGTCGCGTGGTGCCGCTCGACGACCTCGACCTGCGCACGACCGGCATGGTGTTCACCCGCGACGGCGAGGTCATCGCCACCGGCGCCGGCGCCGCCGCGCTGGGCAACCCCGCCGAGGCCGTCGCGTTCCTCGTGCGCACGCTGCACGGCCTGGGCGACTCGCTCAAGGCCGGCTCGATCGTCATGACCGGGGCGCTGCACGCCGCAGTCCCCATCGCGGTGGGCGAGACCTACCGCGCCGAGTTCGACCGGCTCGGTCCGGTCTCCGTCCGGATCGTCTGAAGGGACCACCGTGGGACTCCCCGTCGCCATCATCGGCTCCGGCAACATCGGGACCGACCTCATGTACAAGCTCGAGCGGTCCGACCTGCTCGACCTCGTCGCCGTCATCGGCATCGACCCCAAGAGCGACGGCCTCGCCCGCGCCGCCGCGCGCGGCTACGAGGCGCCGCACACCGGCATCGACTGGGTGGCCGAGAACCCGGACGCCGTGAAGCTGGTCTTCGACGCCACCTCGGCCTACGTGCACCGCAAGCACGACGAGGTGCTGTCCGGGCTCGGGATCATCGGCGTCGACCTGACCCCGGCGGCCATCGGCCCCAAGGTCATCCCGTCGGTGAACCTCACCGAGCACCTCGACAAGCGCAACGTCAACATGGTCACCTGCGGCGGCCAGGCCACGACCCCGATGGTCTACGCCGTGCGCCGTGCGATCGACCACCTGCCCTACGCCGAGATGGTGTCGACGGTGTCGTCGAAGTCCGCCGGACCGGGGACGCGTCAGAACATCGACGAGTTCACGCGCACCACGGCCAAGGCGCTCGAGGAGATCGGCGGCGCCACCATCGGCAAGGCGATCATCATCCTCAACCCGGCCGAGCCGCCGATCCTCATGCGCAACACGGTGTTCGCGGGCCTGCCCGAGGGCAGCGACCACGACGCCGTCATCGACTCGATCTACGAGATGGAGAAGTCGGTCGCGCAGTTCGTGCCGGGCTACCGGCTCAAGAACCGTCCCGTCATCGAGGAGGGTCCGTTCAACACCCCCGGCGGCGTCGTGCCCTACCGCGCCGTCGTACTACTCGAGGTCGAGGGCGCAGGCGACTACCTGCCGACGTACGCCGGCAACCTCGACATCATGACCGCCGCCGCGCTGCGCGTCGGCGAGGCCTTCGCCGAGCACCTGGAGGTGTCCGCATGACCGCGACTCCCGAGACGACCGCGGCTGCGCCCGACTTCCGTCTCATCGACTCGACCCTGCGCGACGGGTCGCACGCGATCTCCCACCAGTACACGGTGGAGCAGGTCGAGGCGATCGTGAAGGGTCTCGACGACGCCGGCGTGCAGGTCATCGAGGTGGCCCACGGCGACGGGCTCGGCGGCTCGTCGTTCAACTACGGCTTCAGCGCCGTCGACGAGATGAAGCTCGTCGAGGCCGCCGTGAGCTCGACGACCAACGCGCAGATCGCCTGCCTGCTGCTGCCCGGCATCGGCACGGTCGACGACCTCAAGCGCGTGCGCGACCTCGGTGTGGGCGTCGCCCGCATCGCGGTGCACTGCACCGAGGCCGACATCACCGAGCAGCACATCAAGATGGCCAAGGACCTCGGCATGGAGGCCATCGGCTTCCTGATGATGGCCCACATGAACTCCCCCGAGGGCCTGCTCGAGCAGGCGCGCCTCATGGAGTCCTACGGCGCCGACACCGTCTACTTCGCCGACTCGGCGGGCGCCCTCACCACCAACGGCGTGCGCGCCCGCGTGGCCGAGATCGTCGGCGGCATCGAGGTGCCGCTCGGCGTGCACGCGCACCAGAACCTCTCCCTCGCGGTGGCGAACTCGATCGCCGCCTACGAGGAGGGCGCGCGCAACCTCGACGGCACGAGCGCCGGCCTCGGCGCCGGTGCCGGCAACTGCCCCACCGAGATCCTCGCCGCGGTGTGCGAGAAGAACGGCATCGTCAGCGGCGTCGACCCGCTCAAGCTCATGGACGTCGCGGAGGACATCACGCGGCCGCTCATGACGCGCCAGCAGGTGATCGACCGTGCGGGCCTGATCCTCGGCTACGCCGGCGTCTACGGCTCGTTCCTGCTGCACGCGCAGCGGGCGGCGGAGCGCTACGGCGTCTCGCAGGCCGACATCCTGCTCGAGCTCGGTCGCCGCAAGGTGGTCGGCGGCCAGGAGGACATGATCATCGACGTCGCGCTCGAGCTCGCCAAGGCGCACGCCGAGGCGGAGGTGACGGCGTGACCGCGGTCAGCGAGTTCGCCGACAAGCTCCTCGACGCCGTCAAGGAGCGCAGGGGCCTGGCGCCGCTGTCGGACACGATGGACCTCGACGAGGCCACCGCGCTCGACGTGCAGGAGGCCGTGGTCCAGGCGCGCGTCGACGCCGGGTTCCCGATCGTCGGCGCGAAGCTGGGCCTGACCAGCAAGGCCAAGCAGCAGCAGATGAGCGTCGACCGGCCGCTGTACGGCTGGCTGACCTCGGACATGCAGATCGACGTCGCCGTCCCGGTCGTGTGCTCGGACTACATCCAGCCGCGAGTCGAGCCCGAGATCGCGTTCCTCCTCGGCCGCGACCTCGAGGGCCGGACGGTCACCGCTGCACAGGTGCTCGCCGCGACGGAGGCGTGCTTCGGCGCGATCGACGTCCTCGACTCGCGCTACACCGGCTACAAGTTCACGTTCAACGACGTGACGGCCGACAACGCGTCGTCGGCGGGCTTCGTGCTCGGCGGCACCGCGGTCGACCCGTACGGCCTCGACCTGCGGCTCACCGGCTGCGTCCTGGAGAAGAACGGCGAGCTCGTGCACACCGCGGCCGGCGCCTCGGTGATGGGCCACCCCGCGGCAGCCGTCGCCTGGCTGGTCCGCAAGCTCGCCGAGCGCGGCCAGGGCCTCAAGGCCGGCCACATCGTGATGGCGGGCGGGATGACCGAGGCCGTGGCGGTGGCGCCCGGCGACACCGTCGTCGCGCGCTTCGACCGCCTCGGCACCGTCGAGATCCCGTTCCGGTAGGAGGAGACATGCCGCTCATCCAGGTGACCCTGGGCGAGGGCAGGACCGAGGAGCAGAAGCGCGCGCTCATCGCCGAGCTCACGGCCGCTGCGGTCCGGGCGCTCGACGTCCCGACCGACCGCGTGCGCATCGCGATCTACAACGTGTCCGGTATGGACTGGGGCATCGGAGGCATCCCCTACGCCGACGTCCGCGGCACCCCGTCCACCGCGGCACCCGACACCGGCGACACCGCGGGGTCCGAGGCGACCTGACCCGACCGCACCGGACGACGGCCCTGGACCGCGAGGTCCGGGGCCGTCGTCGTCTCCCGAGGCCGCTGCTGCGGCGTCAGCGGCCGCCGAAGAGGTGGCACTCACCGGTGAAGACGCACGGGGTGCCGGTGCCGCCCTTGTCCGACGCCACGACGGCCGCGAACGCGCCCACCGCGCTCAGCAGCACTGCGGCCACGGCGATCGTGCCCAGCCACCACGCCCGGGTGCGCTCATGGTGCGCCGCGCGCACCGCGCGACGCCCCTGCACGACCGCTGCCGCTCCGGCGACCACGGCGAGAGCGGCTCCCCAGAACCCGCCGAGCACCCACAGCAGGACCACCGACGCGGCGGCCAGCAGGACGGCGGCCGGACCCGCGCCCATCGGGCCGAGACGGGGTGCGTCGTCCGATGCCGTTCCGAGCTCCAGCTCCCGGACGGCGCGCTGCTGCGCCTCGAGATCCTCACCCCGGCGCGGCAGCGCCGGCCCGGACGCGTGCGCGTCGACACCGCGCACGAAGGGCGCGCCCTCACGGCCGTCGTGCCCGCTGCCGTCCCCCACGATCGCCTCCCGCGCACGACGGTAGCGCCGTCGTGCCCGTCATGGCGGCTGGGACGCCGCCCGGCGCCGAGCGGTCAGCAGGCGGGCTGCGCGGAGAAGATCGAGGCGTCGGCCCCGTGCCCCCGCCGGAGGTCGGTGGCCAGCCAGCTCCCGTCCACCTCCGACATCACGACGATCAGGTCGCGGTGCTCGCTGTTGAGGTAGCCCCGCAGGACCACCTGCACCGTGCCGCCGGGCTCACCGATCGCGGAGACCACCGTCGGCGCCCGGGTCAGCCCGACCTGGTTGCCGTCGATGTAGTTCTCGCCGCAGTGCTGGTCGCTGAACCAGTCGCGCGCGGTCAGCACCGCGAGCCGGCTGCGCAGCTGCGCCGACAGCGGCACCTGCGGATCGGTGGGGTCCGACGACCAGACGTACCCCGCCGAGGGGTCGTCGAGGTTGTTGGGTGTCCGCGTGTAGAGGTGCAGCGCCGCGGCGGCGGCCGCGCGCACGTCCGCAGCCTGCGGGACGTCCGACGTCGCGACCGAGGTCGGGGACTGCGACGGCGTCGACGACGGCGACGTCACCGACGACGAGGTGGACTGCGACGCGGACGGCGAGGAGGTCGGCGGCGCCGACGAGCTTCCGGGCGCGGAGCTGCTGCTGCACCCCGTCATCGCGAGGAGCCCCGCGACGACGAGCACGGCAGCACCGTGCCGGGCGGAGAGAGGAGTTGGGATGCGCATGGCAGAGACCCCCTGCGCCGGTGGGCGGATGAGGTCGGGTGCACGAGGCCGAGCAGCGCCCTGGCCTCAGCGGGCCAGGTGCCGGAACGCCTGTCCCGCACCTCCACGCTACGCCGCCACCGCCGACGATTCCCGGCGTGCGGTCCGCCCTGCGGACAGCGCCGGGGATCTACGTCGACCGGCCGCGACGGATGATCGGCGGCGCGACGTACGTTGTCCTCCACGACCACTGGACCAGCGACGACAAGGACCGGCATGACGCTCCAGATGGGCCTCGACACCTTCGGCGACGTGACGGTCGACCGCGACGGGCGGCCGGTCCCCCAGGACCAGGTGATCCGCGATCTCGTCGAGGAGGGCGTGCTCGCCGACCAGGTCGGCGTCGACGCGATCGGCGTGGGCGAGCACCACCGTCCCGACTTCGCCGTGTCGTCGCCGGAGACGGTCCTCGCCGGGATCGCGACGCGCACGGAGCGCATCACGCTCGGGTCCGCCGTCACCGTGCTCTCGAGCGACGACCCCATCCGGGTGTTCCAGCGGTTCTCCACCGTCGACGCGCTGTCGAACGGCCGCGCCGAGGTCACCCTGGGCCGCGGCTCGTTCATCGAGAGCTTCCCGCTGTTCGGCTTCGACCTCGCCGACTACGAGACGCTGTTCGCCGAGAAGCTCGACCTGTTCGCCGCCCTGCTCGACGAGCAGCCGCTGCAGTGGTCGGGCACGACCCGCGCCCCGCTCGACGGCCAGCGCGTCTACCCGCTGACCCGCAGCGGGCTCAAGGCCTGGATCGGCGTCGGCGGCAGCCCGCAGTCCGTGGTGCGCGCCGCCCGGTACGGCTTCCCCCTCGTCATCGCGATCATCGGCGGAGCGGCCGAGCGGTTCGCACCCTTCGCCGACCTCTACCGCCGGGCGCTGGAGGAGATCGGCCGCGAGGAGCTCCCGATCGCCGTGCACTCCCCCGGCCACGTCGCCGACACCGACGAGCAGGCGCTGGAGCAGGCCTGGCCGCACTACAAGGCGATGCACGACCGCATCGGCGGCGAGCGCGGCTGGGGTCCGATGAGCCGCGCGGAGTTCGACGCGCAGACCGGCCCGCAGGGCGCGCTCTACGTCGGCTCGCCCGAGACCGTCGCACGCAAGATCGCCGGCACCGCACGGCTGCTGGGCCTCTCGCGCTTCGACCTCAAGTACTCGATGGGCACGCTGCCGCACGACCAGATGATGCGGACGATCGAGCTCTACGGCACGACGGTGATCCCGATGGTGCGCGACATGCTCAGCGAGGGCGCGTGAGCGAGCGGCTCGCCGAGCTGGTCCGCTGGGAGGCCTCCGGCGGGCACTGGGAGGTCGCGTCCGACGATGGCGAGGTCGTCCGCCTCGCACTGCGCACCTGCCTCGGCGACGAGGTGGTGGGCGAGCTGGTCAGCGCCGACGCCGACCTCCGCGCCCATCTCGCCGGACGCGACCGCGACGACTGACCCGTTCGTATGTGTCCACGCGCCGGTATACCGGCGGGTGCGCACAGCTCAACCGGTGCCCTCCGGGTTGGGGTCGGTCATGAGCGGGTTGGCGAGGCCGTCGACGACCTCGGCGCCGGGGAGCTTGAGCAGCTCGGCCGGCGCCAGGACGAGCTTGCTCGAGCGGTTGCCGCCGCCCATGACCACGCGGGTGCGGTCGAGGACCGCGGCGTCGATCCACAGCGGCAGACCGTCGATGCCCGGTGCGGTGACGCCGCCGATCTCCATGCCGGTGAGCTCGACCGTGGTCTCGGCGTCGGCGAACGAGATGTGCTTGACGCCGAGCCGCTCCCGGCAGACCTTGTTGACGTCGAGGCGCGTCGTGCCCAGGACGACGCACACCGCGCGCAGCGGCGGGTCGACCTTCTTCGACGTCACGAGGATCGTGTTGGCGGCGTCGTCGAGGGCGAAGCCGTAGTGGTCGCAGAACTCGGCGGTGTCGGCGAGCTCGGGGTCGCACGCGAGCACCTCGACCTCCCTCGACGATGAACTCCTTGCGCGGCGCCACGTCGCTGCCCATGAGCAGGTCGAACACCTCGAGGGCGCCGTCGGCCTCGGCCATGGTGATGCGGCGCAGCGTGCGGGAGGCCGGGTCCATCGTGGTCTCGCGCAGCTGCGAGGCGTCCATCTCCCCGAGGCCCTTGTAGCGCTGCGGCGTCTTGAACGAGCGGCCCTTGGCCTGCAGGTCGGCGAGCACGCGGCGGTACTCGTCCTCGCTGTAGGTGTAGAGGATCTCGTTCTTCTTCCCGCCCGGGTTGGTGATCTCGAACCGGTGCAGCGGCGGCACGGCGGCGTAGACGCGGCCGTCCTCGAGCAGCGGGCGCAGGTAGCGGTGGATCAGGGTGAGCAGCAGGCACCGGATGTGCGCGCCGTCGACGTCGGCGTCCGACATCAGGATGACCTTGCCGTAACGCGCCTGCTCGAGGTCGAACGTGCGCCCCGAGCCCGCGCCGATCACCTGGATGATCGCGGCGCACTCGGTGTTCTTGAGCATGTCGGCCAGCGAGGCCTTCTGGGTGTTGAGGATCTTGCCGCGGATCGGCAGCAGCGCCTGGTGGTCGGCGTTGCGCGCGAGCTTCGCGGTGCCCAGCGCGCTGTCGCCCTCGACGATGAACAGCTCGCTGCGCGCGACGTCGTCGCTGCGGCAGTCGGCCAGCTTCGCAGGCAGCGCCGAGGACTCCAGCGCGTTCTTGCGGCGCTGCACGTCGCGGTGGGTGCGCGCCGCGATGCGGGTGCGCGCGGCGCCGGCGATCTTGTCCAGCACCGCCTTGGTCGCAGCCTTGTCGCCGCGGGGCGGCGAGGAGAACCAGGCGCCGAGCTCCTTGGCCACCACGTGGGAGACGATGCGCGTCGCCGCCGGCGTACCGAGCACCTCCTTGGTCTGGCCCTCGAACTGCGGCTCGGCCAGGCGCACCGTGACGATCGCGGTGAGGCCCTCGGTGATGTCGTCCTTCACCACGTTGTCCTCGTTGGCCTTGAGGACCTTCTGCGCCCGGAGCTGGTCGTTGACCGTCTTGGTCAGCGCCCGCTCGAACCCGGTGACGTGGGTGCCGCCCTTGGGCGTCGCGATGATGTTGACGAAGGATCGGATGTCGCCGTCGTAGCCGGTGCCCCAGCGCAGCGCGACGTCGACGCCGAGCTCGCGCTCGACCTCCTGCGTGGACATGTGCCCCTTGCCGTCGAGCACCGGGACCGTCTCGGTGAAGTGCCCGGTGCCCTTGAGGCGCAGCACGCCGGTGACGGCCTCGTCGTCGCTGAGGTGCTCGACGAACTCGGTGATGCCGCCCTTGAACAGGAAGGTCTCCTCGACCGCCTCCTCGCCGCGCTCGTCGGCGAGGTGGATCGCGAGGCCGGGGACCAGGAACGCGGTCTGGCGGGCGCGGGCGCGCAGCGCCTCGAGGTCGAACTCGGCGTCCTTGATGAAGATCTGCCGGTCCGCCCAGTAGCGCACCCGGGTGCCGGTGACGCCCTTCTTCGCCCGACCGGCCACGACCAGCCCGGACTTCTTGCTGAACTCCGCCTCGGGGCCCTCGCCGTCGAACAGCCCGGGCACGCCGCGCTTGAACGACATCGTGTGGATCTTGCCGTCGCGGTCGACCTCGACGTCGAGGCGCTCCGAGAGCGCGTTGACCACCGAGGCACCGACACCGTGCAGGCCGCCCGACGCGGTGTAGGAGCCGCCGCCGAACTTGCCGCCGGCGTGCAGCTTGGTCATGACGACCTCGACGCCAGTCAGCTTGGTCTTGGGCTCGACGTCGACCGGGATGCCGCGGCCGTCGTCGCGGACCTCGACCGAGCCGTCGGCGTGCAGCACGACGTCGATCCGGTGGCAGAACCCGCCCAGCGCCTCGTCGACGGCGTTGTCGATGATCTCCCACAGGCAGTGCATGAGCCCGCGGCCGTCGGTGGAGCCGATGTACATGCCCGGGCGCTTGCGGACCGCGTCGAGGCCCTCGAGCACCGACAGGTGCTTGGCCGAGTACCCGCCCGTGGAGCTCGACGAACGACGTGCGACGGGCTGGGCGGTCATAGCGGCGCTGGCTCCAGTGGACGGCGGTACGGCGGTCCCCGTCAGGGTAGTCGGAGCCGCCCACGCCGCCGCCGGGGCACGCCGCGTCTCACCAGTCGGACAGCAGGCTCGAGATCGCCCTGCGTGACACCGAAGGAACCTGTGAGTCACCGTCGCGACACGCAGGTGCACGATGCTGGCTCCGGCGGGTGATCCGGGTCACGATCGGCTTACGCCGGAGGCGAACTCGGGATGGCCCGGGGGGTGCTCGTCGTTGGACCGTGCGAGACTGGAACACGATCTAGGAGGTAGCGCGGATGACCCCGACCCTGAGCCCGACCACGCCGCTCACGGCGCTCGACCGCTGTGACCGCTGTGGCGCCCAGGCGTACGTCCGCGTCGTCCTGGCCGCCGGCGGCGACCTGCTGTTCTGCGGCCACCACTTCCGCGAGCACGAGGCGCGCCTGCGCCCGCTCGCCGAGGACGTCCAGGACGAGACCGCGCGGCTCACCGAGCCCGCGACCCCGGCGCCCGACGCCGACTGACGCCCCACCCGCTCGACCCCTGACCGCCCGGCACGCGCCTCGCGTGCCGGGCGGTCTGCGTCGGGCTAGCCTCGCCGTATGCCCGCCTGGGGAGAGGCCCTCGTCGCCGTCGTCTGCCTCGTCGGCATCGCCGGGACGGTGCTCCCGGTGCTGCCGGGAGACTGGCTGGTCGGCGGGGCCGTCCTGGTGTGGGCGGTGGTGGAGCGCTCCGCGGTCTCCTGGGCGGTCGCAGCGGCGGTCGTCCTCGTGCTCGTCGCGGGGCACGTGCTCACCGTCCTG